>JAJFMM010000012.1 GCA_021772165.1 Chlamydiota bacterium
CCTCTGCCCTACTAGAGGTACTTGACCCAGAACAAAATAGAGACTTCTTGGACCACTATCTCGATGTTCGTGTAGATCTTTCAAACGTACTCTTTATCATCACCGCCAACGTGCTTGATACTATCCCAGAGCCGCTCAAAGATCGTATGGATATCCTACGACTCTCAGGTTACATTCAGGCCGAAAAGATCGAAATTGCTCATAAATATCTCGTGCCACGCAACCGCAAAAACATGGGACTCAAAGCAAGCGATGTCTCTTTTGCGAAAAGTGCGCTGGCCCAGATCATCAATGGCTATGCGAGAGAAGCGGGCGTGCGTACGCTCGAAAATAACATCAAGAAGATCCTCCGTAAGGTTGCTGTGAAATATGCGCGCCTCTCGGATCAGAAGAGAGCCAAGCATCCAAAGACATCCGTTTCGGAAAAGGCTCTGACAGAATATCTCGGTAAACCGATCTTTACGAGCGATCGCTACTATAAGAAGATGCCGGTCGGTCTCTGTACGGGTCTTGCCTGGACCTCGATGGGTGGAGCAACGCTCTATATTGAGACATTGAACTATCCGGCAGAAAAAACAGAGATGAAGCTCACCGGACAGGCCGGCGATGTGATGAAAGAATCAGCCATGATTGCCTGGACCTATGTTCAGAGCTGCATCGCCCGCTATGCACCTAATATTCCCTTCTTTGAAAAATCACAAGTGCATGTCCATATCCCCGAAGGAGCTACTCCCAAAGATGGTCCTTCCGCAGGGATTACCATGGTCACGGCACTACTGTCTCTTCTCATCAACAAGCCAGTTCGAGACAACCTTGGTATGACAGGAGAGTTGACGTTAACAGGTAGAGTTCTTCCTATCGGAGGCTTGAAAGAGAAGCTGATTGCGGCTCGCCGATCGAAGCTCACCAGCCTGATTTTCCCAAAAGACAATCTACGCGATTATGACGAGTTGCCCGACTACTTGAAAAAGGGGCTCGATGTTCACTTTGTTGAATATTACGACGAAGTATTCCCAATAGCATTTCCTCATGAGAAAATTCATGCAAAGCCTAAAGAACCCGCCGTGGCTCGAAAAAAAACTCGTCGAGCCAGAGCATCTTAAGTCTGTCGTCGAATCGCTGCGCAAGCGAGGAAAAACGATAGCAACGCTCAACGGCTCTTTCGATCTACTCCACGCGGGGCACCTCTATATCCTTCATCAGGCATCTCTGCAGGCAGATTGTCTCATCGTCGCTTTGAATACGGACGAATCGATCCGCCGTTATAAAAGTCCTAAGCGCCCGATCGTCGAACTTCAGCACCGATTAGAAATGGTCGCAGCTCTCGAGTTTGTCGACTATGTAGTCAGTTTTGATGAGACCGATCCTTGTAAGCTGCTAAGGCAGATCGTACCCGACGTCCACGTCAATGGCGCAGAATATGGAAGCGAGTGCCTCGAAGCTCAGACCGTTGCCGATCTCGGCTCCCGTCTGCATCTCGTCGATCGTATTCCTACTCTCGCTACGAGCAACCTCATACAGAAGATACGCCAATGCGTTTAATTGGAAAAGTTGGTGATGAAGCCGGAGGCCGTAAGTTCAGTACGTACCTCATGGCACAAGGCATCGAGAATCAATGCGAGCTTGCGCTCGACTCTGATTCGGGACAGGTCTCTTGTCAGATCTGGGTTTCTGACGAAGATCGTGTGGAAGAAGCCGTGGCAGCTTTGAAGCTTTTTGGAGAGCAGCCCTCAGATGATCGTTTCAATGTCGCCTACGTAGCACCTGTTCCAAGCGAGCCGCCGCCACCTTCTTCCTCTTCTCCTTCCGGTGAGGAGGAGCAAGAAGTTCCTCTCACTCGTCGCATCAGCACTCCTGTCACAATCTTTTTTCTAGCTCTTTGTGTCTTTGTCTATTTCGTCAATGCGATGCAAGAATCGCAACTGGTCAAAGAGACGGAGATTAAAGAAGAGGCTCTCATTCTGACGCCCATTCAGGAATCATTTCTCTATGACATGCCCGCTTCTGTCGCTGAGCTGGAACTCTCCATTCGAAGCTCCGGAAAAGAAAATAAGGTTGAGATCGAAAAGCAGATTCAAGAAATGCAAAATGCGCCTTATTGGCGTGGGCTCTACGACTTTGTCTTGCTCAAGTTCAGGGGAAAGGATCCGTCTAGTGCAAATGGACCTCTTTTTACTAAAATTCGACAGGGCGAATTCTGGAGACTCTTTACCCCTTGCATTCTGCACCTCAATTTCCTGCATATCCTTTTCAACATGATCTGGCTCTGGGTTTTAGGACGGCCGGTTGAGCAGAGGATCGGGCCTGTACGCACAATCCTTTTAACACTCATCGTCGGTGTTGTGACCAATACCTCTCAATATCTGATGAGCGGACCCTTTTTTCTCGGTTATTCCGGTGTTGTCATGGGGCTTGCCGGCTTTATCTGGATGCGTGAAAAAATCGCTCCTTGGGAAGGCTACCCTTTGCATCGCTCGACCATGCTCTTCCTCGGGATTTTCATTTTTGCCATGTGCGGTCTGCAAATCGTCTCTTTCTTTGTGCAAACCTTCAGTGACCTGCCCTTTGTTCTAAATATCGCCAACACAGCGCACATCGTCGGAGCTTTCCTTGGGGCTCTATTAGGACGTTTCTCCTTTTTTGCTTGGAGAGTCCGGTGAGCGTCCGCGATATTACCATTCTCGGCTGCTCGAGTCAGCAGCCCACGCGCCATCGTAACCACGGCGCCTATCTCATCCGCTGGAATGGAGAGGGAATTCTCATCGATCCAGGCGAAGGGACGCAACGGCAGTTTATCTTCGCGGAAGTCGCGCCTCCCGTAGTCACGCGGATCCTCATCAGCCATTTCCACGGTGACCATTGCCTCGGCGTCGGCTCGATGCTCATGCGACTCAATCTTGACAAGGTCAAGCACCCCATCCATTGCTACTACCCAGCTAGCGGAAAGAAGAATTTCGATTGCTTGCGCTACGGCTGCATCTACCGAGAAAATATCAATGTGGTGGAGCATCCAGTGAAAAAGGCCGGGCTCGTCGAAGACGATGGGAAATTTCGGATCGAATCAGCCTTTCTTCAGCACGGCGTTGAAAATATCGGTTGGCGTATCACGGAGCCGGACACCATTAAATTCAATCGAGAGGCACTCAAAAAATTCGGAATCGATGGTCCCAATGTACGTAAGCTGGAAAAAGAAGGGCGCCTTGAAGTCGAGGGTCGTATTGTTGCTCTCGAAGAGGTTAGCTATGTGCGGCCTGGAGATTCTCTCGCCTACGTTGTTGATACACGCCCTTGTAAAGAGGCTATTGAGCTCGCTCGCGGTGCCAAAGTGCTCATCTGCGAGAGTACCTATTTGGACAAAGATCGTGACCTTGCTCACGAATACATGCACATGACGGCTCTGCAAGCCGCTCACATCGCCAAAGAAGCCGGTGTGCAGCAGCTCATCTTAACACATTTTTCTGCACGCTACCGCGATCCGGAAGAGATGGGTGTGGAAGCGCGCACCATCTTTCCCAATACGGTTGTCGCAGAAGATCTCAAACGCTTTCCTTTCCCAAAGTAAATCCGCTTTACATTTCGGTTTGTAAAAAAAATATTTCACTTAATCTAGGCTTGATCTAAAGTTTACGCTCCATACATTTCCATAAGGGGATTTAGCGTGAAAAACTTTTGCAAGATTCTGATTGTTAGCCTTTTTGTATTCTCATCCACTGCGTTTGCAGCGCAACCTCTAACGCGTTATCTCATCGATCCCGCAACACGTGGCCCTTTTGTAAAGGAAGTCATCGACATGTTCAATACAACTCCCTTCGAGTCGAGTCGATCAGAAGTGGCTATACAGGTGCAGACGGGAAGGGGTTTTCAGATCAACGGTAGCTTTGCTCCTGTGGGTCGTGTGCAAGGGCTGCAGGCAGGATTTATACCCTATGTGCAATCAACCTTTACAAAAGCTTTCGAAACATTGGTGATTATTGAATATCAGATGAATTCGACTGCTAGTACTAATCCCTTTTATCTGGTCGTTCCTGTCGAGAGGCTTGTGGGAATTATGTATTCTCCTCAGCCCATTGGTATGGTGGGGATGACTTCTAATTTTCCTAGTGACGTATTGCCTCTCTCTTCTATCGCTCCAGCTACGCGCGCTGCCGATCTGGTTAGTGTATTTACAGAACTCAATACAGTTTCTCCCTATAAAACGTCGATTAGTTCAGTAGGGTTGTTCACCACACTGTCTGCCGATTATAATCCTGCGATTGAAAGCGGGTTTGTTCCCAACATTGAGGCGATCACTGCCAGCGGTCCTTATCTCTTTGTGACCTATTTCCCAGCCTCGAATGCCGGAAAAGCTTACAAGGTAGCGCAGACGATTATCATCTCTGCAGAACAGGTCAATCAGTTGGTATATTTTGCGGATAACAAGAAGGTAACTCCGACAGGTGGATTTGATGATAGCCCGAATCCACTTCTGCCTCAGTGAATTTGTCTTCGGATCTCTCCGGAGGCGATGGCAAATGCGCACGCGACATTAAGAGAATTTTTGGCGCCGAGAAGGGGAATCTCTATGAGTGCGTCCGCCATGGAGAGCGCTCGGTCGGAAACGCCATACTCTTCATTGCCCAGCACAAGTGTAAACGAGGTGGGGAAGAGATACTCGGAGACGGGAATCGCATCCACGCAAGTATCCAAGACAATGATCGGGCGAGGCAGCTCTTCGAGAGCGACACCTCGATGGCAAGCGAGCAGGGGTGTGGCTCCCATCGCAGTTCTTTCGACCTTCTCGTTATCGATAAATGGCATATTTTCTGAGAAGTAGACAGAGCCGATGCGGAGCGCCTCGCAGGTGCGCAGAATACTACCGACATTGTAGGCTGAGCGCATGTTGTCGAGATAGATAGCAATCGGCAGGTAGTCCGCTTTGGGCTCATGGTCGCCGGTTCGCATGCGGGGCAGTAGATTGTGCTCTTTGAGGCAGCGGCCAGCCTCTCCTAGATGCCAATGGTAGCGGTCGGCGATCTCTTTTAGATTGAGTGATTCGAAAGCACTGAGGCTCATCCAGGAAAGGAGCGTTTGATACTCATCCCATGAGATGTTCTGCTGCTTTAGAAGGCTTTCATAAGAAATGCGCAGGATCTCTGCGCATTTCTTGTGACGCCGAGGCAGTTCCATCTGGAGGAATTTGCGTCTGGTCAGCGTGATCATTTCTTCTCAGATGCCAGCTTCTTGCGCGTCTCAAAGTACTCTTCAAGAGGGCCTTGATAGATCTGGATGCCCTCTTCTTCTATGGCGATGATCTTAGTGGCAAAGCCGTTGATAAGGTCGCGGTCATGCGCAGCAACAATGGCTGTGCCTTTGAAGTCTTCTAGACCCCAAGCAAGAGCCGAAACGGCTTCGAGATCGAGGTGGTTGTTCGGTTCATCGAAGACGAAGAAGTTAGGCGCTGCCAGCAAAAAGGAGCCGAGAATCAGACGCCCTGTCTCTCCGCCGGAAAGAGCCTGGATTGATTTGAACGCATCGTCGCCGGAAAAGAGCATTTTTCCCAGAGCGCCACGTACATCCTGGTCATACACGACTCCCTGTTTTTCCTTGAGCCAGTCAAAAGCAGTTGTTTTGCTGCTCTTGTCGATGATCTCTTCATGGTTTTGTGGGAAGTAAGCCGTATCGACTTGGTGTCCGTAGGTGATCGTTCCCTTGTCTGGTGCAAGAAGGCCTGCGATCATCTTGATCAGCGTGGTCTTTCCGCGTCCATTATTTCCGATGACCGCGATCTTGTCGCCGCGATGGATCTCTAGGGAGAAGTTTTTGATGACCTCATTGTCTCCGTAAGATTTGCTGACATCATCGATTTTTGCGACGACCTGGCCGGACGGCTTTTCCGGTGCAGCAAAGCGAATGTAGGGTCGCGAAATATTGGATTTTTTGAGATCAGGCGGCTGGAGGCGGCCGATTTCACGAATACGCGACTGCACTTGGCTAGCTCTCGTTCCTGCTCCGAATTTGGAG
>JAJFMM010000111.1 GCA_021772165.1 Chlamydiota bacterium
GCTGCTTTTTTTACTAAGGTAGCGCTAGTATCTACTGAGGAGACAGCCTGAGTGGTTGGCTCCTGTACTTCTTGAAATTCTGGGAAAAGCGGACCGTTTTGCTGCTGAGAGAGCTGCTGTAGATCTATGCTTTGTTCAGGAACATCTTCCTGATGTAGCGCCATAAAAAACAGCAAAACCAGCAGTCCTGCGTTCACCATTATTGCGATTAAGATCGTTTTTTTTCGATCCATACTTTCTCCTCAACCATTCGCTTAAATTCATTGCCGCGCTCCTCAAAGTTACGAAATTGATCGAAACTCGAGCAGCCCGGCGAAAGCAGTATATTCATGGGACCTTTTGCCCATCTCACCGCACTGGCGAGGGCATCGTCCATCCCTTCTACTCGCTCGAAAGAAAAGCTCTCTTTGAGCTCAGCTTCCATTTTTGCAGCGGCCTGACCAAATGCCACGATGTGCTTTACCTTGGAGCCAAAGGAGGCGATCCATGGGCGATAAGAGGCTCGTTTATCCAAGCCACCGGCTAAAAGCACGACGGGACCCTCCATCAGAGCCACTGCATACATTACAGCATCAATATTCGTCGCTTTGCTGTCATTGTAAAAAGTCAATTCCTTCCATTCTTCTACAAACTCCAGGCGGTGCTGCGGCTTCTTAAAGGTTTGAAGAACAGAGGAAAACAGCTCGTCGTTGACTCCAAAGTGGCGGCAGAGTGGATAAACAGGATGGGCATGATCTAAAATGGTAAAGTTTTGTAAGAGGGAGCCAAATTCATCAAAGAGCTGTTGAGAGATGTAGAAAGGTGCATTTTTTTTGAGACAATCTTGAATGCGGCATTTGGCCTTTGCATACTCGAGCATCGATGGGTAGCGATCGAGATGGTCGGGAGTAATGTTCAAACAGATTGCGCAATCGAGACACTTTGATTGCAAGGTCTCGAGCTGAAAAGAGCTGAGCTCAACGACGAGAATCTCTTCCGGATCAGGAGTTAGAGCATAGCGACTCAACGCCTCTCCGACATTGCCTAATGCACGAGCCTTGAATCCAGTACTATTCAGGATGTGGGCAGTAAGTAGGGTCGCGGTCGTTTTGCCGTTGGTGCCGGTGATTCCGATACAGGGATTCTTCAAGGAGCGAAAGGCTAGCTCAATTTCTCCAATGATTTCGATGCCGCGCTGTCGAGCTTCTTTTACATGGGGGTGATCTTGCGGAACACCGGGAGAGAGAATGAGCTGAGAGATAGTGCTCCAATCGATGTCTCTGTTTTCATCGATCAACTGCACGCCATTTTGTGGAGCCAGAGCATCTGCTTTTCGATCGACAGCGAGCACCTGCTTGCCCTGAGAGAGCAGAAGTTCTGCGCTCGCTCTACCACTGATAGAAAATCCAATAATGAGAGCCACCATAGGATCTCTATTATGACAAAGCGGTTGCGCCAGATCAAGAAGAACAAGCTCGACTACGGCAACAGGATAAGAATTGTCAAAAAATTGTCATAACTTCTAGGATATTCGGCTTTTGTGCTTCAAATCAAAAACAGGATCGCCTTCGGCAACAAGATCCGCTGCGCGGGCAAGATCGCCGCATACGCGACGGCAGGATAAAGAATGACTGAACAACCTTCTTATGCTCATCTTACAGGTACTATTTTAGAGTGTTGCTTCGAAGTGATGCGCGAATTGGGGGCCGGTTTTCTAGAATCGGTTTACGGAAATGCGATTGTCATTGCTTTAGAACAACGCGGACTCAAGGTTGAGACAGAAAAAGCCTTTGAAATCTATTTCAGACAACAAAAAATAGGCCGCTACATTGCAGATGTCGTGGTAAATGACACTGCCATCATCGAACTTAAATGTTGCAAAGCTCTATCAGGCGAGCATCTAGCGCAAACGATCAATTACCTCTCAGCGGCAAATTTACCTGTCGGATTGGTCGTCAATTTTAGACGCAGAAATCTGGAATATAAAAGGGTTTATCACCCTCTTTTATCCTGCCGGCGCGTATGCGCCGATCCTACCCGCGCAGCGGATCTTGTTGCCGAAGGCGATCCTGTTTTTGATTTATAAAACTAAGACCCTGTTGCTAGATGCCGATCCTGTTTTTTACTGAAACTTGAGGGATGCGACGCTAAGGATAGCAAACAGGAGACTCACAATCCAGAAGCGCACCACCACCTTTGTTTCCGGCCAGCCTTTGTACTCAAAATGATGATGTAGCGGCGCACAGAGAAAGATCCTCTTCTTATTCCGGTAGCGATAACTCAGTACCTGAAGAATTACCGAGAGCGCCTCCAGAACAAAGATACCTCCTGCGATCGCAAGCAGCACCTCTCTTCTTAAGAGCACAGAGGCTACGCCAATGATCCCACCGAGTGCCAGTGATCCCGTATCTCCCATGAAAATCTGCGCCGGATAGCCGTTGTACCAGAGAAAACCAAGGCAAGCTCCTGCCAAAGCAAACAGATAGACGGCGATCTCACCGCTGCCCTCGATGTAGAGAATGTTTAAATATCTCGCTAAATCAATGTTGTTCGACAGAAAGGCAAACAGCCCCAGAACCAGAGAGACCATCACCAAACATCCTGCAGCCAATCCATCGAGGCCATCGGTCAAGTTGACCGCATTCGAGGCTCCCGTAATCACAAAAATGATGAGGAAGAAAGTAAGAATACGCAGCCAGCCATCTAAAAACACAACGGGATCCTTGAAAAAAGGCACATAGAAACGATCCATGTATTCCGATGTTGTTAAAGAGGCTGTTGTGCTCGCTTTGCTATGCACCTGCTCTTTTGCTGTCGGCGCTCGGAGGATTTTTTTTCCCGACAAGGATTCTGTGATCGAGGGACAGAGCAGATAGAGCGCTAAAGCGGCAGAAAAGAGAATCTGGATCGCAATTTTTTTTCTCGCCTTCAAGCCTTTGCTATTTTTGAAGCGCAATTTGAGGTAATCATCCGTAGCGCCCAAAAAGCCAAGCACCAGACTCGTCAAAAGCAGGATCCAGGTAAAGACGTTGGTTAAATCCATCCAAAGAAACAGCGAGATGGTCATCGAAAAGAGGATCAATACACCGCCCATTGTCGGCGTATCTTTCTTCTTTCCATGCAGTTCCGCCAGAACCGGACACTCATCCATGCCGCGGATCGACTGGCCAATCTTCCACTCGTAGAGTTTCTTGATGAAGCGGGGCCCTAGAAAAATGGTGAGTAGAAGCGCCGTTGCAGCAGCCAAGATCATCCTCGTAGAAAAGTAGAGAAAGGCTAAAGGGATTTTCCAACCTAGCGCTTCTCGTAAGAAATCAGCTAAGAGTAGCAGCATGGAGGCTCTCCGCTATTTTTTCGAGTTGCATACTGCGCGACCCTTTAATCAAAACAACATCTCCCGGACGCATGATCTCTTCGAGTCGCTCTTTTAGTGCTTCCCGATCCGAAAAGTGCTCAAACGGTTTTTTCGCCTCTCCAAAAGCCGCGCAGAGGGGGCGCGTCTCTTCTCCAAGGCAGAGCAAAAAATCGACATGTTTTTGCGCAAGCCTGCCCACTTGCACGTGCGCCTCTTCGCAAAAAGAACCTAGCTCTTTCATCGATCCGAGCACTGCGATTTTCTTTCCTCCTTCGCTCACGGCAGGCAAATTCTCGAGCGCCGCTTGCATCGATGTGGGATTGGCATTGTAGGCGTCATTGATCCAGCGTATCCCCCCCACTTCAAACTGCTCAAAGCGCATCTCCGGCAAGCTCAACTTCGGTATCTGTCTCTCAATCTCTTCCCACTGCATTCCCAATTGACGCGCGGCAGCCACTGCTGCTGTAAAATTGTGCAGGAGATGGCTCTCCTTAAACGGCAGATCAAAATGGTGAGCGCGAACGCCTCTTTCGTCAATGCGAAACTGCCCATCTGTGAAAGAGAGGTAGTAATCTGCGGAGCGATCTGTGATCGAAAAGGTGATCTTTTCAGCTCGAATCGATGCGATGATCTCGGGATACTCCATTAATTCGAGATCGAGGATCGCTTTTCTCGTTTTCTCAAATTTAGAAAAGATCTCCGCTTTCGCTCGCGCAATGTCTGCTAAGCCTTCCGGAAAATTCATCGCATGGGCCAGAGCTATCTTTGTCACTATCGCAATATCGGGCGCTGCAATACGGGTCAACTTTTCTATCTCTCCCGCCTCGCTCATCCCCATCTCCAAAACAAGTAGATCTTCTTCTCCTGTGCGATTGAGCAGATTCAACGGAAAGGTGATCTTTGAGTTGAAACTCGCAGGGCTTTTGCCAACCTTGTATTTTCCCTCAAGAAGCGTTGCGGCAAACTCCTTGGTCATTGTCTTGCCAACAGAGCCTGTTACACCGAGAATCTGTACCGGATGCTTCTCCATACTCCATTTCGCCAAAAGAGTAAGAGCCTCTCTCACATCTTCGAGCTCCAAAAGAGTCAGTCCCGCAACCGCTGGACATCCCTTTCGGACGACGGCTCCCGAAGCCCCTCTTTCTGCCACTTCGCCTAAAAAACTCTGGCCGTCTACTTTTTCACCATTTAGTGCAAAAAAGAGATCGCCAGGCCGCACCTTTTTACTATCTATTTGATAGCCAGCCACTTGCAAATCACTATCAGAGTCCAGTCCCAACTGCTGGGCAATTTCCTTTAAGGGAGTCTCTCTCATATCTCACCTCATCCATCAACAAAGAGTATCTATATAACCTTTTTTGCCATTGAAATCCAGAACATCACAAGTCACTGACAGAGAATGAGAAAGGAGGGTAGCGAAGAGTTGAAACAGATTGATGTTTTATGGTGGCTTATGTTATAATTAGTTAAAAACAAATGGTTTAATTATGTCTAAAAGCATCAACGCTAACATCGCCTTAACACACAGCGCACCAACCGCAACTGCCTCGGAAGCACGCAAGGACAGCACTCTCATCTTCTGGAAAGGTCAGCCCTACCGAATATGTGTTTATGAGCGCTTCGACGATGGCACGAAAGAGAAGATCGCTCTCACGGAAAAGCAGTGGGAAGGTGTTGTTGAAAAGCGAATGGCAGAGACATTAGAGAAAGTGAGCGACAAAGCGTCAGACTTTCTTCCCGCTGCTGTTCCAAAATTCAGCCTGAGGCTGAGTGAAAATGGCATGGACGTTAACTATGGCGAGAAAAAAATCTCTCTGGACAGTGGCGAAGACAAGAGCATGGCCCAGATCTTTTTTAAGAATGTTCTTCGACTCAATCCCGTTCTTGCATCTTCTTTAAAAACAGAAACAGAGACTGTGGATCATGCTAAAAGCCCGGTTAGGATGAATTTCCCCGATCGCCTCGAACATCTCGCCGGCAAGCTGAATGCGAACGCCAAACTTCTTCCTGACGAATTTGCTGAACTGCAAAACCATTTGGCCAAGACATGGGACGGAAAATGTAACATGTTAAACTTAAAAACGATCCTCGAAGGACCCAAGTGGGACAAAACAACTCCACCTGACCTAGCTACCTTCATTCCCGTAGAGCTAGGAGACAGAACCGCCCTTCTCTATTACAACACAACAGATACGAAGTGGCACTACTTTGATCCTTCCGGAAAACCGATTCCTGTCGCAGAGGAATTTGTCAAAGCTCTCGGACAATTGGGCACGAATGCCAAAAATATTGAACAAGACGACTCACAGAAAGAGACAGATCCTGCGAAAATGCAACAACATGTTCTCTTTCAGATGAACAAAGCTCTCGGTGGCTCACAAACCTTTGACGAATGGCTCGACAGTTTTGAAGACCATCTCACAACCTTCATCGACACAGCAATCGCGTCTCGCAAAACTGCAGAGGCACCAGATCTAACAACTATTGAACCTCTGAGTAAAGCGGATGGGCCGAGACCTTCAGCAACAACTCCCGCGAGCAGTTCAATCTCTGTCTTCCATGGCAGCGCGCTAGATGCTCTTTATCAATTCAGCGAAGAGAAGCGCAATCCGCTCGTTTGGTCTTTCGCAGATCCAACTACGACCCACGATAGGGAATTACAAGCCAGCACGTCGCTCGGTGCCATTTCTGATTCCGAGCTGAAACAGTGCAAAAACTACTATCTCCCAGACGCATCTCTTTTAACGGGTCCTCGAGAAAGCTTATACCAAGAATTTCCTGACGGCACAGATAAGCCGACCTTCGCTGTTGGCTTTGCAGGCTCCCCTCCCCTCGACGGAGAGGCGATCGAATATAGAGGCAACACACCGATTCGTCTTAAAGCCGCCATTCACCAAGATCTGGAAAAGCGCATCAACTCCTTCTTACAAATAGCTATCGAAAAGAGCCACGCTCTCCTTCTGATTCCGGAAATGCCGCTGGATAACAGTTTAACGGGAGAGGAAAAACGTTTCATCGACCAAGAGATCGCAAAACTCTTCCTTGAAAGAGCTCAAAGTGAATATCCAGATGGGAAAATCGTCTTCGCCGTTTCCAAAGAAACGAATCGCAATCCGGCCGCCTCCTACTATGGTGAACTGGCTCTGAGAAAAAGTTCATTCGGGAAAGTTGAAAGACGCGACCATACCGGAAGCCTCATCGATGATCCCTCTCCGACGAAACGAAAAGTTCAGGCTTCTCTACCTTCATTTGCCCGGATACCGCAACCAGCACAATTGGCAAAGCTCGATCCCACCTCCCCTGTTGGAATCGTGAATGAAGAAGGGAACGACTGCTTTATCAACTCCTATATGCAAGCCTTTATTCTAGATGATCCTCTCCTTGAGAAGATCCTGAAGGGAAACAGCGACACCAAAGAGATCGGAAGCTTTATAGATAACTATCGAAAAGCCACGAAGCCTGTTCATGGCTCTAGAGCCATCCGAGACGCACTTCAACGTCTTACAGGAAAAAGCAGCTACCTAGCGGGTCAGCACGATCCGACAGAAGCATTTGGCTTCCTCAATGATAATCCTGCGTTCCGAACAGATCACTTCCAGACAGAAACGATCAAAAACTACTGGGAAGTTCCCGCAGGCATGAGCGTACCGCAGTTAATGCAATCCCTGGATGCTGAATTAGATGATGATGGAATCTATACGACCTCAGTCAATCCGGATTTCAATGGAATCATCCCAGCCATCTACACCCCAAACAGATCGCTGGAAGAGCTACTGAGCGCCGCTATCTACACACCTCATGAGAGACGAGAGCTTTCTACCGGAGAGTTTGTTGAAGGAAAATCAATCGAGCGACATTGGGAAAAAGTAGCAGACCACCTCATCGTCAAAGTAGGCGCTTTCCAAGGAGACCTCAATAGTGCACAAAAGCTCGAACTCTCTCGAGCAGCAGGCACTATTACGCAGCCTTTCCCCGATGGCAAAGAGCACACGTATGAGTTGACGAGCTTCATTCAGCATAGAGGCACAACCGGTGGAAGTGGCCACTTTGTAGCGTATGTCAAACGCGGCGAAAACTATTTCGAGTGCAATGATTCCAAGGCTAAAAAGATCGATGCCAATACATTCTTTGAAGCTACAAAAACAGCCTATCAAGCCAAGTACACCCGTTCCAGTTGACCTCAAAGGGTCTCATCGAGCATAATCGATGCTCTTTTTGGTGGCATAGCCAAGCGGTAAGGCAGGGGCCTGCAAAGCCCCCACCCTCAGTTCGATTCTGAGTGCCACCTATCATGCTTTTTTTAGTTGCAACGCCTATTGGCAATTTAGGAGATATTTCAGAGAGAGCTCTCGAGACTCTGCGCTCATCTGATTTGATCCTCTGCGAGGACACTCGCCACAGCCAGATCCTACTTCGCCATTTCGGAATCGAAAAACCGCTTCTCTCCTTCCATCAGTTCAATGAAAAGGAGCGAGAAGAGCGCGTCCTCACTCATCTGAGAGAGGATCGCACCGTTTCTCTTCTCTCCGATGCGGGCACCCCTCTGATTTCCGATCCAGGACATTGGCTTATCCAGGCGTGCGTCCGCGAAGATCTCCCCTTCTCCCTCATCCCCGGTCCCTGCAGTCCCATCCAGGCGCTGGCTCTCTCCGGATTTGAGACAGATCGCTTCCAGTTCATCGGCTTTCTTCCTCGAGAAGCTGGTCCCCTGAAAGCAAAGCTCCTCGCCTCCCTCTTTTATCGAGGCACAACGATCGCTTTTGAAAGCCCACAGAGAATCCTCGCTTCCTTGAAAGCGATTGAAAAGATCTCTCCTGAAAGAGAACTAGCCGTGGCGCGCGAGCTGACAAAAACCTACGAAGAGTGCCGCAGAGGCACTGCGTCAGAGCTTATTGCCCACTTCCAAGAAAAGAAGCCTCGCGGCGAAATCGTTCTTTTGCTCCGAGAAGGCACGCCACCTGATGAGGAGATCGGCATCGTTGAGATGATAGAGATCCTCCAAGAGCTGCATGGTCTTACCTCCAAAGAGGCGATCAAAGCTGCAGCAAAACTCAAAGATCTACCGAAAAGCGAAATTTATAACCTTTACCATTGTAAATAGCTGCCTTGCAGAATTTTTAGCTTTTAAGCTAGAGTACCCGCCAGTATGGATGGATTGCTCGAAACACTACTACAACAGGCCTTCGCAGAAGATGCAGCCCAAGAAGACTGCACGAGCATCGCTTGCGTTCCTCCGAATCAGAAAGCCACAGCTAAAATCATCCTGAAACAATCGGGATGCATCGCCGGCCTCTGCTTTCTTCCTCAAATCTTCCAGCACTTCGATCCAAGTATTGAGACCACGCTCTTCGCGGAAGAGGGGCAGAGCTTAGAGAAAGGAACAGTTCTCGCTGAGGCAAAAGGCTCCGCTCTATCGCTGCTCGCAGCCGAGCGCACCGCCCTCAACTTGATTCAGCACTTAAGCGGCATTGCGACCTATACCGCGCGCTGCGTGGCTGCGGTAAGTGGTACCGCCTGCAAAATCCTCGACACGAGAAAAACAGTTCCCGGCATGCGCCAACTGCAGAAATATGCCGTGAAGACCGGCGGCGGAACAAATCATCGCATGAATCTTAAAGGCAGCATCCTGATCAAAGATACGCATATCGCTTTAACTTCACTGGGCCACTGCATCCGCGCAGCGAAAGAGCGCTATCCCACGCACAGAATCCAGGCAGAGATTGAGCGCCCCGAAGATCTGGAAGACGCCATTTCTTACGGCGCCGACGCTCTTCTGCTCGACAACATGAATATAGAGCAGTTAGCATCTTGTGTTGCCGCCAATCGCGGAAGAGTCTTTCTAGAGGCCTCCGGAAATATGACTTTAGAAACTATCGGGACGGTTGCCAAAACAGGTGTCGACGCCATTTCCATCGGCGCACTGACCCATTCGGTAACGGCCCTCGATCTAAGTATGAAATTACAGTAGGAGAACACCATGAGCGCAAGTCCAAAAGAAATTCTATTTGAAGAAGATGCACGCAACAAATTGCGCGAAGGAATCGACCGTTTAGCCGATGTCGTCGGCATAACACTAGGACCTCGCGGACGCAACGTCGGCCTGCAAGCTACATGGGGCTCTCCCCAAATCACCAGTGACGGCAACTCGATCGCAAAAGACGTAGAGCTCAAAGACACCTTTGCCAACATGGGCGTCTCGATGGGAAAAGAAGTCGCGGCCAAAATCAAAGAGCGCTCAGGCGACGGCACGACCACAGGCATCGTTCTTTTCCGCGCGCTCGTCAAAGCCGGCCTTAAAAACATCGCCTCCGGCGCAAATCCTATCTCGATCAAACGCGGCATGGATAAAGCGCTTGAGAGAGTGCTCAAAGAGATCGATGCGATGGCACTTGAGATCAAAACCAGCAAAGATACCTGCAACATCGCAACCGTTTCTGCATCCGGCGATCTGGGAGTGGGCAAAATCATTGCAGAGTGTTTCGATAAAGTGGGTAAAACCGGCGTGATCGCCATCGAAGAGGGCAAAGGCACCGCAACAAACATCGAGATGACAGAGGGCATGCAGTTCGACCGCGGCTACGCGAGTCCCTATTTCTGCACCAACGCAGATCGCATGATTGCGGAGCTGACCAATGTAAGCATTCTGATCACCGACAAAAAGATCAGCTCCGTCCAAGATCTACTACCGATTTTGCAAGCCGTTGCAGCATCCGGACAAGAGCTGCTCATCATTGCAGATGACTTTGAGGGCGATGCACTCTCTACCCTCGTTATCAACAAACTCAGAGGCACTTTGAAGATCAGCGCTGTCAAAGCACCCGGCTTTGGCGATCGCAGAAAAGCGATGCTTGAAGATATCGCAGCCCTCACAGGCGCGCAGGTAGTCACAGAAAATAAAGGACTGCTTTTAAAAGATGCCAAACCAGACATACTCGGCAGCGCAGAGCAGATCATCATCACTAAGGAAAAGACAACGATTGTCGGTGGCAAAGGCAGCCAAAAAGAGATCCAAGCACGCATCAAACAGATCGACGGCGAGATCAACAACGCCTCGAACAACTACGACACTGAAAAACTCAACGAGCGCAAAGCAAAACTCACAGGCGGCGTTGCCCTGATCAAAGTCGGAGCACCCACCGAGTCTGAGATGAAAAAGCAGAAGCAGATGTTCGAAGATAGCCTCAACGCAACGAGAGCAGCGCTAGAAGATGGCGTTGTGATCGGCGGCGGCATGGCGCTTGTGCAAGCAGCAAAAGCATCCGCATCTCTCAAGCTCAATAGCGAAGAGAAAGCGGGCCTGAGTATCTTGATCAAAGCTTGCTCAGAACCGTTTCGCCAGATCGTCTCCAATGCCGGATTCGACAGCTCCGTTGTGCTTGAAGATGTTTTGAAAGAGAAGCCAACCTTTGGATTCAACGTCGTGACAGAGCAGATCGAAGATCTTCTGAAAGCAGGCGTGATCGATCCATCGAAAGTCGTCAAGAGCAGTCTCTCCCATGCCGTTTCTATGGCAGGAGTTGTTCTTCTTTCAGAAGCGCTCATTTCTTCTGCTGCTGAAGAAGAATAGTTGACAGCGATGCGGGCCCTCCCTATTTTCGAAAGAAAGAGGGCCCGTGCGTTTTTTTTCTGCTTTTCTACTCGTAGCGCATCTGCATGCATCCACAGATATTGATGCTCTGGAAAGAGACTCTCTACTCTACCGCTCCCACCAAGCTGCGAAAATCTACGCCTCGCAAGTAGCCAAAGCGCCCCCACCCTCTCAAGAACCACAAACTCTCGAGTGCCTCAGCAATAGCTCCATCTGGTACTCCCTCGATCTGCACGCTTTAGGAGACGACCCTCTCAAAGAGCTCGGGCAACCGGATCTCTGGAATCTTCTGCAAGAGATCGGCGTCGATGGCGTCGAGCTCCACTCACTCGGCCGCAGCATTCGCCACTCCTACGCTGAAATCCAATATGGAAACATCGCCAACCTTGCAGCTATGCGCGGCATCTCCCTGATCGGCACCCCTCTGCAAGCAGAGCAGCTCGCCGGAGCTGATTTCCAACTCGCTATCCGCGCATATAAAGAGTACCCACATCTCTTTCACCTGATTGAGATCGACCGAGCAGATTGGGCCTTTTTGCCAAAAGTGTATCGCGGAGAGAACTCTACAGCGCTGCCCATGTCCTTGGTACAAGAGCTTAGACAACTCGGCTACCTCGATGGAAGGCCTGAAAAGATCTACCCCTACTCAAAGACGAGCTGCTGGGCAGCCACTGCACCCACAGCCGGCCACGACAACAAGCTGCGCCGCTGGATCTTTTTGCAATTTCCCGAGACAGGCACCCCCGCGATCAACTGGCTCGATCCTACCTTTTCCGGACAGCGCCTCGCAGGAGGAGAGCTAATCGACTCACTCTTGCGCCTGCAGCAATCCGTGCTCTTTTTCGACACCTCACCGCTCATCTGCCGCCAGATGGCAGGCCTCTCTCCTTCAGAAAATGCGATTGAATCGATCGCTCTTCTTACACGTAAACTCGGTGGCTATAGCGCTCTGAGGATGGACGGCACGATCGAAGAGTGCAAAAATGTACAGACCGACCTCATCGAAGACCGCTTTACCAGACCCGCTCTACTCCACGCTCTAATTACAGAAGATGCGGAAGCCCTGAGGCTGATCTATCGCATCTTCCTCCAAGAAGAGCTCCAGCCACGCTCCCTCATACACGAGCTACAGCCCTACTCTGAGGCGAGTTGTGAGTGGACCGAATTTCTGCTCAACCCTAAGCGCATCTACCGCTACCACGAAGAGCAGATTACAGGAGAGCTCCTCGCAGAGAGACTCCTCCGAGAAGATGTCTGGAACCTGAAGAAAACGCCGGGGATCTATTCCCCTCCGATCGCTCCCCTCTTTGGCCTCTGTGCAGAGGCGCTCTCGATCACTGATCTCGAAGAGGAGAAAGATGCGTTGCAAAACGCACATCTGCTCCTCTCCTTTTTCTACGCCATGCAGCCGGGCGTCTTCTCCTTTTCCGCAGCTGATCTACGCGGCGCCAATGGCAGCGATGCGATGAAAGGCCCAGGTCTCTACCACCCTCTGCCCCGCCAGCTCAAAACACGCTGCACCTTCGCCTCTCGCCTCAAGCAGATGCTCACGGTGCGAAAAGATCATAACCTTCATCTAGCAGAGCTCTTGGAAGTATTGCCGACGCGCCACCGAGGTCTCATCCTCCTACTCCATCGCCTCCCCCTGACCAATCAGCTCTCCCTCACCGCAGTCAATTTCTCCCGCTCGCCCCTTTATGAGACCCTCGAAGGGAGCTTCCTCGCTAACAAATGGGCCATCAATCTGATGAGCCAGAAGGCAGAAAAGAAGCTCTATGGAGCGCCCTCCTTCCAGCTAGATCTCCCAGCCCTATCCGGCAAGGTCTATCTATTTAAATCTAAGCCTTATTCACAGTAATTATTTAAATAACCTTAAATCCAAATAACGTGGTATATTATCTGCAAAAATAGAGGAACTATTCATGCAATCAATTGATATTTTTATTCGACACTCATCTTTCAATGATCGGCTCGGCAAAGTAGCCACACTCTCTCAGACAGATAACCTTCTCTACAATGATGAAGGCGGCGACTTTAGAGCTCACATGAAGACCTCTCTCAAATTTGCAACGCTGACTGCCGCATCTCCTTTAATTTCAATGGTTCGTCTCGTTCGTTCTGCTGCCTTTTTAGCAACTCCCAAGAGTGCCGGACATGAGTTTATCGGAGCCCTCGCCACACCTTTCGTCGCTTCCGGCTGCTTGGTCGGATCTCTCCTATCCTCTGTCGTTTATCTCCTGACCAATGGTGAGCGCTCTTTTTATACATCCATGAGAAGAACCTACGCCTCTTTTGAAGCCTTCATCAACGAAATCGATCTTAATCAGTATCAGCTTTCCAGTTACTCTAAGCGGGTTAGCGGATCGATGGATGCTCTCAAAGGGCGCATCTGGACAACAGCTCCTTGCATGCAGCCCCTACTTGAAAATGGCCAATTATCTCAAGGTGGCCTCTTCGATAAAGCACGACTCCAGAAAATATTCCCTTTCATCAAAGTCAATGGCGTTACTAGGGAAGGAAATAAAGTAGTGATCCAGAGCGAATATCAAAATGCAGATATCCATTTTACCGCATGCAATGGTGCCATCGAGCATAAGCAAATCGACACCTGCTTCTGCTGCTGCTGGAGAATAGAAGCTGTTTATGACCGGATTCTTTGTTGTGAAGTAAGCCAGGGCTCTTGTAGCTCGATCCTCAATCCAGCCGACTCTTTTGGAATTGTGACTTGCGGCTGTGGTGGGATTGGAGCTTGCTGCTGCTACGTGCAAGAGGATAACGAAGTGACCGCCCTGAATACCGGGTGCTTTGGTCCTCAAGGCCTATGCTGCATAACAGAGTTAGAGCGAACTTCTTAAAAAACCTCCACGGCTTTTAATAGAGAAAAGAACAGGATAAACAAGATCGCCTACGGCGGCAGGATGCGCAGGAAAATAGGTCTATCTTGCTCATCTTGCCGCCGTAGGCGATCTTGTTTATCCTGTTCTCTTTGTTCTGCTTGTCACAGAACTGCTTTCCATTTAGACTTCATGCTTGTTAATTAGAAAAGTCATGACCCAAATCGCTCTCGTCTGCGCTGCCGGGATCGGCGATGCGCTCATCACCTCTATCGCTGCGCATGAGCTTCGAAAGCTTGGCCATAGCGTCACCGTCTTTAGCCCTCACTTGATGGGCTTTGGCAGCTGGTTAGAAAAAGGCGACTATCTCCCCTATTCTCAAGATTGGTCAGAGACTCTCCGCTCTTTCGACTCTGTTCTTTTACAACATGATAACACTCCCAGAGCTCGCTCCATCGTAGCACTGCGCAAAGCAGGTCTACCCGTCTCTATCTTCTACACCAACTACCGAACATCCAAACATGGTCCGCTCGAAAGCGGCTTCGATGTCCCCTTCGACGAGGGGAAAAATATGGTCGAAAATACCTGCGCAGCTCTAAAACAGCTCTTCGCTATCGAAACGAGAGGAGATAATGTTCTTCTTCCACCGTCGCATCTCACGCATCGCAAACACAATCAACGTGTTCTGATCCACCCAACGAGCACAAGCGAAAATAAAAACTGGCTGCGGCAGCGCTTTTTTCGCTTGGCCCAGAAGCTGGAAAGAAGGGGGTTTGAACCTCTCTTTATTCTCTCTCCTAAAGAGAGAGACCTCTGGCCAGCGAGCCTCAATGCCCCTCACTACCCCACCCTCGCAGATTTAGCCTCTGCCATCTATGAGTCTGGCGCCTTCATCGGCAACGATTCCGGTCCCGCTCACATCGCCTCCTATCTCTCTATTCCTCTCGCCGTTATCTGCCAGGGACGCCAAATGCCCCTCTGGAGCCCGGGCTGGCACCGCCCCCTCCTTATTCGGCCTCCGAGATGGGTACCCAATATAAAAGGAATGCGACTTAGGCAAGAAAAATGGAAATACTTTATTACTACTAAGCATGTTTTAAATAAGACATCGCTTCTACTAGAATTAAATGAAAATAATTAGTATTATTAGGTGTATACCCAAACAAGCGGAAGAGTCGGGAATTTCTTCAGATTGTTTGGGTGTTAAAGGACTGTCAGAGGAGTTACCCGTGAAAGACCTACCTCACCATATGAGAAAGCTCAATCGGAGCGTTGTTCGCTCGGAGCGCCACCTGAATCAGGAAGATCCTGAACATGCTGACAAGATCCCTTCTCCCCCCCAGCAATCTCCCCGGCCTAAGAGCCAGGTGAGAAAGCAGGCCAAAGAGCATATGCGTCAAGAACGTGAAGCACATACGCCTATCAAAAAAACAGTTGAAGAGCGCGACCACGAGTTGAAAAAACGCGTTCCTCTCCACATCGCAAAAGGCCAAAAAAAGCCTCGTATTTAATAAATTGGTTTTTTTCGTTATCATAGACGTACGCTTATGAAAATTGCACAGATTTCAGACGTACATTTTACGAAAACAAGCCTTAACCCCTTTAGCCTCTGTACTAAACGGCTAGCAGGGACGCTCAATTGGATTCTTTTTAGAAAGAAAAAGAGTGACCACGGCCCACTCGCTCATCTCCCGGCTCTCTTCACCTCTTTAGGGGTGGACCTGATTTTAGTCGGCGGAGATTTGAGCAGCACGAGCTTGTCCTCAGAATTTAAGATGGCAAAGCAATTCTTTAATGGAATCGCTAGCCCTAAAATTTTTATCCCTGGTAACCACGACCAGTACACCTCAGGTGCTTATCGGGAAAAACGATTTTACTCCTTCTTCAAAAATCCCCGTCCGGCCATAGATCACCGGGCGGAGTTTTTTACTCTGAAGGACCATGGCGTCGAAGCCCACAAGATAGCACCCGGTTGGTGGTGTATTGCGCTCGACACGGCGAGAGCCACAAAACTTACATCCTCCAATGGCGTTTTCTCAGAAAACATAGAAGAGCATCTCGAAGAGGTGCTCTCTCTTTTACCGAAAAACGATCAGATTGTTCTCCTTAACCACTTTCCTTTTTTCCAGAACGACCAGCCCAAGCATCGTTTGCATGGCGGTGAGAGACTGGAAAAACTTTTAACAAGACACCCTCGCATCCGCTTCTATCTACATGGTCACACGCATCGCCATACGATCGCCGATCTTAGAGCCAGTGGCCTGCCCATTATTCTCGATTCAGGCTGCCCCATGCAAAAAAGCCAAGCGACTTGGAATCTCCTCGATCTAGGTGATGAGACATGCTCCGTTCATGGTTATCGCTGGGAGACTGATAGTTGGAACTGTTTTACTGAACACTCTTTCGCAATGAGGCCTCATGAGTGAAGAACCTTGGTTTAAAGATGGCCTTAACTTCAAATGCACCGGATGCGGCAAGTGCTGCACAGGCACTCCCGGCTACGTCTTCTTATCTCCAAGCGATATAAATGCTCTGGTTGCTCATTTCAAGATGTCGGAAGAGGACTTTTTCAAACGCTACATTCGCATCGTTGATGGTCAGCCCGCTCTCATCGATGAGCCCGGCACCTTCTCCTGCGTCTTTCTTGAAAACGAAAAGTGTTCTGTTTATGAATCGAGACCCGTTCAATGCCGCACCTTTCCCTGGTGGATTCACACGATCCAGACGCCGGAAAATTGGAAAGAGGCTGCCGTTCATTGCGAGGGCATCAATCATCCCGATGCACCTCTAGTTTCTGCTAATGAAATCGCGATACAGACCACCACCTATCTCGATAATCTAATCGAACAAAACTTCGAATTCGATATCAAATAGTTTTTATTTACCATCTGTGATAAAAAATCATCCTTATGGATGATAACGCACTTTTTCGAATACAAAAGTGGCTCAACGGCCCTTACGACGATCAAACGAAACAGGAGATCCGTACTCTTCAGCAAGAGAATCCGGAGGCTCTTTTCGACGCCTTCTACCGAGACTTAAACTTCGGAACCGGTGGCATGCGCGGTGTCATGGGCATCGGCACCAACCGCATCAACATCTACACTCTGCGCAGCGCAACGCAAGGGTTAGCCAACTACCTGCTAAAGCATGCTGGAGAAGGGATGAGTCTCAGCGTCTTTATCGGCTACGATGTGAGGCATCATTCGCGTCTCTTTGCTGAAGAGACGGCGCGCGTGCTGGCCGGCAATGGCATCAAAGCTCTCATCACGCGTGAGGTCTGCCCAACGCCGCTTGCGTCTTATGGCTGCCGCTACTACGGCTGTGCTGCCGCCATCATGATCACCGCATCGCACAATCCCCCCGAGTACAACGGCTATAAGGTCTATGGCTCTGATGGAGCACAAGTCGTCTTCCCTTCCGATGAAGAGATCATCGATGAGGTACGCCAGATCCAGAGTCCCGAGCAGATCTGCCTCGCTCCCCTCAACGACTCTCTCATATGCTGGGTGGGAGTGGAGATCGATCGCGAATACTTAGCTCAATTGGAAAAGCTGCGCCTCAACCGCGAGCCTAAAACGCTGCAGGTGCTCTACACCAATTTGCATGGCACCGGACTGAGATTACTGCCCAAATCACTTGAGATCTGGGGATTTCCCTCTCCTCAACTGGTGAAAGAGCAAGCTTCTCTCGATGGCGCGTTTCCCTCAGCTCCTTCTCCCAATCCAGAAGAAGAGGGCGCGCTTTCTCTCGGCTCCAAACAGCTGCTCGAGAGTCAAGCTGACCTCTTGCTTGCCACCGATCCCGATGCCGATCGTATAGGTCTTGTCATTCGCCAGCAAGATCGCGCCGTTAGATTCAATGGCAATGAGATCGCTTGCGTCTGCTTTTCCTATCTGGCAGAGGCGCTGCAAAAACGCGGTGAGATTCCCGATAATGCGGCGATTGTCAAAACGATTGTCACTACAGAGCTGCTCAGAAAAATTGCCAAGAACTACGCGATCCGCTGCGTGGATGTACTAACCGGTTTCA
>JAJFMM010000112.1 GCA_021772165.1 Chlamydiota bacterium
CATGTTGAGACGATTGGCACAGCAGGTGAAGCGCCCGACGTCACCACCGTCGTAGAAACGGTAGAAGAGGTAGAGACGCTAACCTTCCCATCCGATCAGAAGCTGGTCTATCTCACACAGACAACACTGAGCCTCGACGATGTAAAAGATGTGACCATCGCCCTAAAAGAGCGCTTTCCACAGATTGAGACGATGCCAAGCTCCTCGATCTGTTACGCAACGACGAACCGCCAGATGGCACTCAGAGAAATTACCCAAGAGGCGGATCTCGTCCTCGTTGTGGGAGATCCGCAAAGCTCTAATTCCAATCGCCTCAGAGAAGTCGCTGAAAGACGCGGCACGAGAGCCTTTCTGATCAACAGATCTTCAGAGATCAATCCGGATTGGTTGCAAGGTGTGCAGACGATTGCCATGACAGCTGGAGCTTCGACGCCGGAATCGGTCGTACAAGATTCGGTAGCCAGACTCAAAGAGCTGGGTGTCACGGAAGTGAAAGAAGTGGTTTATACAGACGAGAATGTTTTTTTCCAACTACCCAAGCAAGTGCTTGTCTAAAGGATTTATAAGTCGGGACAGGATAGAAATTATTTATCCTATTCTCTTTTTTTTCTAAGACTTCAGTAGGAGAGTGTTGCACTTGTGTGAGCAAAGCTCTTCCGGATGTGCATAGTCATGTAATTCAGAGGCTTCGCAAAAATGGTGATTGCAAAATTCAGTGAGTTCTTCCGTACCCGAGAGGCTGTCTATGCATCTCAGTAAGCAAACCCGGTAACTATTCAGATTCTGGGGATTCGGGCGAATATTGAGCACGCTCAAGGCAAATGCCGTAATGGATGTAATCACAGATCCTGAAATCGCTAATTCTACGAGAAATTGAGCGTTGGGATTATGATTATTAAGTGCTCTTGGCAGGATCCCATTCATCCTAGTCTTCCCAGGGGTTTAGGTGTTTATGTAAGCACTGGTAGATGCAAACATCGCTGGCCATATCCAAACTCGGAAAGAGATTTATGCAACGATTCACACAAATCATATAGGCATCTTTATCTACCTCGGCAGATGCCTGTGGTAGGCTTTGCAACAGGTTGAGGGCAATCGTTGTAATGGCTGATGTGACTGCAACTGCACTGATTGTTTGTAGAGTAATCTGGTTGTTGGCTCCGATAGCTAGCATAGAATGACTCCTATTTCGTTGCTTCAATTTCGAGGCGCGTTACGATAAAGCTCACGCGTCCCTGCTCGTCTACAGGCAGGATTTTCAGATAGGCGTCGAGCAGTTCTGTCAGAAAGAGATTCTTCAGATTTACAGGAAGAGGTCTTAAGTAGGGAAACCACTGTTGTAAAAATCCGTGGAACTCTGATCTGGAAGGAAACAGTTCTTGTTTGGTGAAGGTCTCTAGTCTCGTCGGTGTCAGATGCGCTTCTGAGAGAAGTTGAGCATACTCCTCTTCCTCGTAAAATCTCCAAGGTGCTCGGAACTCTGTAAAGTAGGATGCCCACTTTTCTGATCTGAGTAGCTCTGAGAGTGCTTGATCTAGGGCTGTTGGCAATCCTGTTGGCATCTGTATGTAGAGTCTGCCGCCGGGCTTCAGCGCTTTTTTAAACGAGAGAAGGGCTTGTCTCTGCTCGAATATCCACTGCATTGCGGAAACGGAGGTGATCAGATCGAACTGTCTGTTGTAATTGATCTTTGCTGCATCTTGTACGGAAAAGGTGAGGTTCTCTCTATCGGAAAATAGCTCCTGGGCAAATGCGATCATCGAGTGTGACTGGTCGATACCGATGATTTCTGCTCGAGGAAGTGTGCGAGCAAGCGCCGCGGTGATGTTTCCATCTCCACAACCTACATCGAGGATAGCTGTTACTCCATTCAGATCCATCCGTTCGAGGAATTCTTCTGCGGAGGATTTTTGTGATGCTGAAAGCGTAGTAAAGGCTAGCATGCATGCCATAGCCCAAATGGGTATCTTCATATCGCGTTATCCGTAAAAAATTTAGATCAACTTTTATAGCTCGCAGCGGGTTTTTCTGCAATGGTAGAAGGGGCGTTTAGAAAGCAGGCTGAGTGGTGGCCGGGTGCGTTTTCTCTGAGTTCCGGTTTTTGCTGAAAACAGATCGCTTTTGCCATGGGACAGCGTGACGAGAAGGCGCAGCCTTTAGGTGGGTCGAAAGGGGAGGGGGGCTCTCCTTTGAGAAAGACTTGTGTGCGCTTTTTCTCCTCTGCCGGATTGTGCAGCGGTATGGAGGCGATCAGCATCTTTGTGTAGGGGTGCCGGGGATTGCTGAAGAGCTCTTCTGCAGGCCCTGTTTCTACAAACTCTCCGTGGTACATCACTGCGATGCGTGAGGCGAGCACTTTGACCATCGAGAGGTCGTGGGCAATAAAGAGGTAGGTGAGGTTTAGCTCTTTTTGTAGCTTTAGCAGGAGGTTTGCAATTTGCGCCTGGATCGAGACGTCGAGTGCGGAGATCGGTTCGTCGCAGACGATGAATTCAGGAGAGAGTGCGAGTGCGCGGGCGATGCCGATGCGCTGTCTCTGGCCGCCGCTGAATTCGTGGGGAAATCGGCCGGCAGCATTCTGAGGCAGATTGACGAGATCGAGCAGCTCCTGAATGCGCTTTTGATGATTTTGGCCGGGTTCATGTATGACGAGGGGCTCTCCGATGATGTCTCGCACGGTCATGCGTGGATTGAGCGACGAGAAGGGGTCTTGAAAGATCATCTGCAGGTGACGGCGCATCGGTTTCATCTGTGAGAGCGAGAGTTTCGTTAGATCTTGTCCGTGGAAAAAGATTTTGCCCGCGGAAGGCTCGTAGAGTCGCAGGAGTGTGCGTCCCAACGTCGATTTGCCGCAGCCCGATTCTCCGACGATGCCAAGTGTCTGGCCGGGATAGATCGAAAAGCTGGTCGGTTTGAGCGCGGTCAGGCTGCGTTTGCCGACGGTAAAGGTCTTGGAGAGCTTTTCAGCGCGGATCAGTGGCAAAAGCATTGACATTCCTTTCGTTGTGGAGCCAGCAGGCTGTATTTTCATGTGTGGGAGGAAATTCGCGTGCGCAGATGTTCATCGCATGGGGACAGCGCGCTGCAAAGGGGCAGCCGGGCGGTGGTGTGAAGAGCGATGGCGGCGAGCCTTCGATCGCGTAGAGCTTTTCACCTCGTTTTGTTTGGAGTGTGGGCAGCGAGTAGAGCAGCATTTTTGTGTAGGGGTGCTTTGGCGCGGTGAGCACGTCTTGTGCTGTGCCGGCTTCGACGATTTTCCCTGCGTACATCACGAGCACGCGGTCGCAGAGGCTTGCAACAGCGCCGATGTCGTGTGTAATGACGATTTGGCTCATCTTGAGCTGCTTGAGTAGATGCAGGATCTGCGCTTGGATGGTTGGGTCGAGTGCTGTGGTCGGTTCATCGGCGATCAGGATGCGCGGTTTGGCGGCCAAAGCAATGGCGATGAGAACTCTTTGCCGCAAGCCTCCGCTGAGCTGGTGAGGGAATTGCGTGTAGCGCGCTTCCGGATCGGGCACTCCGGTTAGGCGCAGGAGCTCGATTGCGCGCTCTTGAGCAGCTTTCGGCGCTGCTAGCCGATGGTAGAGGATCGATTCGGTAATCTGCGCGCCGATCTGCATCGTTGGGTTGAGAGAGGTCATCGGATCTTGGAAGATCATACCGATTTCACGGCCGCGTATGGCTCGCAATCTCTCAGGGGTGAGCTGCAGGAGATCGACGCCGTCAAAGAGCACTTTTCCTGTTTCGATTTTAGAGGGAATGAGGCGCAGCAGTGACTGGACGAGTGCGCTTTTACCGCAGCCGGACTCTCCGACGATCCCGATGATTTCTCCCTCATTCAGCTGGAAGCTCACGTCTCTGACTGCATGCAGTTTTCGATCTTGGATCGAAAACGAAACGCTTAAGTTTTGCACATCGAGCAGTGCCATCTTAGGACCTCAGTCTTGGGTCGAGCGCATCTCTGAGCGCATTTCCGACAATATTGAACGAAAGCATCGTCAGTGTGATGAAGATCGAGGGGAAAATAAGTCTCCATGGATAGAACTCCATGGCGCCGATGCCTTCATTGATCATGACGCCCCAGCTGGAAAACGGCGCTTGGAGTCCGAGGCCGAGAAAGCTCAAAAACGCTTCTGTGAAGATCGCTGTCGGAATGGTGAGTGTCAGCGTCGCTAGGATCGGGCCGAGTGCGTTCGGGATCAGGTGATGGGCCACGATGCGTGTGGTCGATGCGCCGATCGCTTTTGCGGAGAGGACGTAGTCGCTCTGCTTGATCTGCAGGATCTGCGCTCTTGTGATGCGCGCCATGTTGATCCATCCGATCAGGGCGAGTGCGATGAAGATCGTCTTGAGGCCGCTGCCCATGTAGACGGTGAGCAAAAGCACCATGAGCAGCGTAGGGATCGTGTGGAGCACGTCACAGATGCGCATCATCAGCTCGTCCACCCAGCCGCCGAAGTAGGCTGCAATCGATCCCCAGAGAACGCCGATGGCACCGTCAAGCAGTGCGGCTGCAATGCCGATGGAGAGAGAGATGCGCGCGCCCCACCAGACGCGGCAAAAAACGTCGCGACCCAGATCGTCGCTGCCAAACCAGTATTTTGCACAAGGTGGTGTGTTTTTCAGCGAGAGGTAGATCTTGGAGTAGGTATACGAGCTGAGCATCGGGCCGATGATCGCCATGATGCAGAAAAAAATGAGGAGAAAGAGGCAGAGCATCGCCATGCGGTTTTTGCAAAAGCGTCTTCTGGCGTCTTGCAGGTAGGAGAGGCTCTCGGGCTCTTGGCTCTCAACGATGAGCTCTTTAGCAAGAGGGGCGAAATCATCCATGAGCGCGCCTCTTTATTTTGACGCGCGGATCGAGCAGCGAATAGGCGATGTCGGAGAGGAAGATGCTGATCATTAGAAAAGCGCTGTAGAAAATGGTGATGCCCATGATGACCGGATAGTCGCGATTATGGATCGAGTGGATCAGCCAGTCGCCGAGGCCCGGAATCGCGAAGATGCGCTCGACGACAAAGCTGCCGGTGAGGATCTGTGCGCTGACAGGGCCGAGGTAGGAGACGACCGGTAGTAGGGCGTTTCGGAGGCCATGCTTGATGGCGATGCGAAAGAGGGGTAGGCCCTTGGCCATCGCCGTGCGTATGAAATCTTGCTGGAGCACATCGACCATGTTGGAGCGAGTGAGTCTTGCGATGAAGGCTGTCGGCAGCGCCGCGAGCGCCAGCGTGGGTAAAATCGTATGGTCGAAGCTGCCCCAGCGGGCGACCGGAAGCAGATGGAGCTTAAGGCCGACGAAGTATTGCAGAAGCGAGGCGAAGACGAAGTTCGGCACAGCAATGCCGAGCGTCGAGATCACCATGGCGACATTGTCTTGCCAGCCGGATCTCTGCATCGCCGCCCAAGTGCCGAGCAGAATGCCCGAGGGCACCGCGACCAATAGCGCCTGCAGTCCTAGTTGAGCCGAGACGGGAAAGCCGTGGGAGATGAGCTGGGCAACGGGCCTGCCATGGTAGATCAGGGAAAGGCCGAAATCGAAGTTAAGAAATCCTTTGACATACTTGACGTACTGGATCCAGAGAGGCTGGTCGAGGCCATAGTAGGCTCTCAGGGCTTGGAGCACTTCCTCGGTGATGCGATCATCGAGAAAGGGATCGCCCGGAACGAGCTTCATCAGAAAAAAAGTGCCTGTCAGGACGAAAAAGAGCGACGTAAACAGGATTAAAGCTTTTTTACATAAGTATCTTACCATAGAGAGAAGGAATATCCTCCCTATGACATTCTTTTTGCAAGGGAAAAAAAGGTCTTATACCCTATAATCCTGCCGATTTTTGAGGCATATTATGTTAGACAGGACCGTTGATTTTCAAAACAAGTTTCACTTTACCAGCCTCGGCTGTGCTCGGAATCTCGTCGATAGCGAGGTAATGATTGGTCAGCTTCTCAGGGCTGGATTCGAATGTATAGGCGAATTAGAAGAGGCCGATTACCTCGTTGTAAATACGTGCGGTTTTCTCGAGGCGTCTCGCCAAGAGGGCTATGAAACGCTTCAAGAAATCTTCGAAGAAAAAAAGAGCAGCGCCAAGGTGATCGTCGCCGGCTGCATGGTCAACAAGAACAAAGATGAGCTGAAATCTCGGTTTCCCGAGATCCATTACCTGATCGGCTCCGGTGATGTGGAAAAGATCCTCGATGCCGTGCGCTCAGAAAGTGCCGGAGAGGCGCTCTCCACAACGCGCAGCTACCTCGAGTGGGGCGAAGTGCCACGTACGCTCTCCACTCCGAAACATTACGCTTACCTCAAGATCGCAGAAGGGTGCAAAAAGCGCTGCGCATTCTGCATCATCCCATCCATTAAAGGCCCTCTCCGCTCGAAAACCAACGAGCAGGTGATCAAAGAGTTCAGCGCGCTATTGAGCCAAGGCGTCTTCGAAGTGATCCTGATCGCACAAGATCTCGGAGACTATGGAAAAGATCGCCGCGAAAAGGGCGCGCTCGCCGAGCTCCTACGCGAGATGCTGGATATCAAGAAGAACTTCTGGATCCGCCTCCTCTATCTCTATCCCGATGAGATTGACGACGAGCTGATCGACGTGATCAAGAGCGACAAGAGAATCTGCCGATACCTCGACATGCCGATCCAGCACATCAGCGATCCCGTCCTCAAGGCGATGCACAGAAAGACCAACCGCGCTCAGATCTGCGGAACGCTCGAGAAATTACGCAAAGAGATCCCCGGAATTGCGATACGCACCAGCCTCATGGTCGGCTTTCCAGGTGAGACAGAAGAGCAGTTTCAGGAACTCGTCGAGTTTGTAAAAACGACACCACTCGACCATATCGGCATCTTCAAGTTCTCTTTGGAAAAAGAGGCTTACGCGGCCAAATTGCCCAACCAGATCTCGACAGAAGAGAAGCAGCGACGCTTCGAAATTCTGGCCGAAGCGCAGCAAGTGGCTCTTGCGAAACGCAGCGAGGCGATGATCGGCAAAAAAGTTGCCGCCCTAATTGAAGGCCCCCATCCCGACTCAGAACTACTACTTAGCGCACGCCATGCAGGACAGTGCCCTGAGATCGATGGACAGATCATCATCAACGATGCGAGAAACGGCGCCGAGATCGGCAAGCTACATGAAGTTGAAATCACAGATGTTGCAGGCTACGATCTGATCGGCCGCGTCATCAGACCACTGGGAGGCAAGCCATGTCGCAGCAAACTGATGTGTGTATAGGCACAAACACAAGCAAGAAGAAGAATCGAAAGTTTGACAAGGAAGCTTCTCAGAATACTTGTCTGGAGCAAGCGACCATTGCCGATAGGCAAGGCGCAAGTGAAGACAAGAATTCTGAGAAAAAGCTGACGCAGTCAAAATTCGATACGTCATCTTGTTTGTGTTTGAAGAAAGGGAAGGAGAGACCCCTTCTTCAGAAACATCACTGGATCTATTCAGGCGCGATCCGCTCGCAACCCAAAGACAAAGCGGATCCGATCCTACCCGTCTACTCCTCAGAGGGCAAAAGGCTAGGCCTCGCCGCTCGCAATCCGGGCCGCTCGATCGCAGCGCACATGCTCGCCTTTGGAGAAGAGACGCTAGAAGAAGCACTCAGAGAGCGCATCACTCAGGCCGTCCGCTTTAGAAAAGACAGTTTCGACCTCACAAAAACCAACGCTTACCGCCTGCTCCATGCGGAAGGCGACGGCATCCCGGGACTGATCGCAGACATGTACAACGGCATGCTCGTTGTACAGATCTCGCATGCAGGACTCGAGACGATCAAAGATCAGATCTTTTCACTTCTGATCGAGATCGTGCAGCCGCGCGGCATCTACGAAAAGTCGACCTCCTTTCTCAGAAAGAAAGAGGGAATGGAAGAAGAGCGCGGACATCGCTGGGGAGAAGTAGACCCAAGGCCGCTCATCCTGGAAAATGGACTGAGCTACCGCGTCGATCTAGAAACAGGGCAGAAGACCGGCTGGTTCCTCGATCAGCGCGACATGCGAGAACTCGTTCGCACAAGCTCAGAAAATCGCCGTGTGCTCAACATGTTTGCCTACAGCGGAGGCTTTAGCGTCGCCGCACTCGCCGGCGGAGCCACATCTGTAGACAGCGTTGAGATCAGCAAGCGCTGCGCACCACTTATTGAGGAGAACCTCACTTTAAACGCACTCGACGCAGAGCGCCATCGCTTCTTCTGCCAAGATGCTTTTGAGTTTCTCCAGAAAAATCCGCTCGACTATGACCTCGTCATCCTCGATCCACCCGCTTTTGTCAAAAAGCGAGAGGATATCGCATCGGCGTTTCGCGCCTACAAAGAGACGAATCGGATCACGATGGAGAAGATGCCTTCCGGCTCTAAGCTCTTGACCTGTTCTTGCTCGTATCATGTAGATGAGACGCTCTTTCAAAACATCATCTTTCGAGCCGCACTAGAGGCGGGGCGCAAGGTCCGCATTCTTTCTCGTCACAGACAAGCGATCGACCATCCAATTTCGCTCTTTCATCCAGAAAGCGCCTATCTGAAAAGCCTTCTTCTCTACTTAGAATAGAAGAACAGGATAAACAAGATCGCCTACGGCGGCAGGATATGCAGGATCATCTTTTTTATCCTGCATATCCTGCCGCTGATGGGGTAGCGAGCTGGCGATACCGCTTGCAAAAAACAAGTTAAATCTTTAATACTACCCGCTTTTTTTGGGGGAATTCGAATGAAATTCATCATTGCCGTTTTGATGATCTTGACCGGTCACGTACATGGAGACGAATGGGTCGATCAGAAGGCTTTTTTCGAAAAGCATGGCTACTT
>JAJFMM010000113.1 GCA_021772165.1 Chlamydiota bacterium
GCTACGGATTAAAACTTGTTATTTTCTAGTCTCAAAAAAAATGGGATATGCATTCTACACCATCAACAGATTTGGATCCAACATACCAATGGATAGAGGGTATGGGGTTAGCAGTAAGTGTCACCAACGAGGATGCCGAAAGGAAATAGACAGAGGGCTCTCGTACCTTTGTTACAACTGTGGGTGGTACTTCTGCCACATGCATCAGGCATATGCATGGTGTGAGCCCTGCGACAACTCTATAAGTGTTGAGTGCTTCGCTGGTGAAGATTCTCAATGCTGTCTCAAGTGTGTGGGAATTATAGAAGAGCTACACCAAGAATTCTGCCAAGAACTTTAGTTGCAGTCGTTATCGTACAAAAAAACCTCGGATCTCTCCGGGGTCTTTTGTTGTTGAACGTCTTACTTTTCAACATATTATGTTTATCATATAAGTAAGGAAAAGTCAATGAATTACTTCTATCAATATGCTTGACTATTGCCACCACGTCTGATATCATTGGTTTGTCTTACTTTTTAACTCAATCCTATGAGTACAGGAACAATACATATCGCTGATCTTGCTCACAAGCAGGATGCAATCGTCCGAGCATTCGGTAAAGGTCTTCAGTTGATAGAAGGAGGTATACGAGAAGTTTTCAACTCAACATTCGATGAGTATGATGAGCATGTTGACCTTGAAAATGAAGCGCCTGACCAGGAACCAGATCCTTCATGGCCAAACGATCGAGTACAGTAATTTTTATTTTTATCACTATCACTACCATGGCACTTCGTAAAGCAACAAAGCAAAAGGCAAAGTTACGTATCGGGCTCGCTGGTCCAAGTGGAGCAGGGAAAACCTACTCAGCGCTTTTGATGGCGTCCGGAATGACTAGCTGGGACAAGATCGCTCTTATAGATACAGAGAATGGGAGCGGAGATCTCTACGCTTCTTTAGGTGAATACAACGTATGGCCTCTCAAGGCACCGTTCACACCTGAGAAGTATCGACAGGCAATCACAGCCTGTGAAAACGAAGGGATAGAGGTCATCATCATCGACTCTGTTACTCATGAATGGGATGGAGAAGGTGGTATTAAAGAGGTCCACGACAAAATGCCTGGGAACTCTTTCACCAACTGGGCCAAGGTCAACCCTCGGCACAATGCATTCATTCAAGCTATCCTCAAGTCAACGTGCCACATCATCACCACAGTGCGATCTAAGCAGGGGTATGATATGTCTACAAACGAAGGGAAGACTACAGTGACAAAGGTCGGTCTCAGGGAAGTACAGCGAGAAGGGTTTGAGTACGAGCTGACAGCCAATCTGAATATAGATGTAGCTCATATGGCATCAGCCAGTAAAGATAGAACCGGTTTATTTGTAGAGCGTGATCCTTTTGTGGTCAGTTCTAAGACCGGGAAGGAGTTGATGAAATGGTGCCAGGAAGGAGCAGATCCTATCGCTATAGAAGACGACAAGCCAGCACCAGCAGCATCTCCAACACCAGCAACAAAAACTGTGGATACAGTGTCTCCTGAAGAAGTGAGCAATCCTCACCTCCTATCGCTACAGAAAGAACTGAAGAATCAAGGTGCTACCACCAAGGCTGAGGCTCTAGCGCTGCTTAATAAGATGCTCCCAGGAAACTATGACAGTATCTCAATGAATGAGACAGACGCGAAGACAACCTTGATCATGCTTTTAATGGCTTCTGCAAAGAAGAAAGCTGATAAAGAAGGAGCGGATGCATTGTTCGGTGACTCCAAGCCAAAGAAGGAGACACCAATCAAGAAGTTCCTCGATAAAAAGGTGGCTTCTAAGAAGAAAAAAGCAGTGAAGAAATCATAATAAATAACCCTATTTTAAAAATGGCTACAGAAATTGAAGAATCATCACACTATAATGGAGAGGTTGAGATCAACTTCTACCCAAATAGTCATCGATACAAACTCAAAGGAGAGAAGGGGTATCTGATTGGCGTCACCACGGCGACCGGAATGGTAGACAAGAGCCGCCCACTTATGATTTGGGCTGAAAGACTTACTCAAGATTACCTAAACAACGTTCTCGCAACTGAAGAGGCGATAGACCATCACCACATTGAAGAGGCAATCAATCAAAGAAATATACGACTAGAACAAGCAGCCACCACCGGTACACTCGTTCACGAGTGGGCTGAGGCGTACATCAAAGGGGAGGATCCAGAGATCCCTGAAGATGATTCAGTCTCGAACGGTGTGCTCGCATTCCTTAAATGGGTGAGTGAGCATGATGTAAAGTTCGCTGAAAGCGAAGTGAGGGTCTACAGCAAGGAGCACCAGTATGTCGGCACAATGGATACCATCTTCACGATGGGTCATGAAGGACATAAGGTGCTCCACGCTGGAGACTTTAAGACCGGGAGCGGTGTCTACATAGACCAAGCCTTCCAGGTCTCAGCCTACCAAGCGGCGTACACTGAGGAGCATGGTACGAAGTTCGGCAGCAAGTGGATCCTTCGTTTTGTAAAAGAAGACAAGATCGACAGGAATACTGGAATTGTTATCCAAGAGGCTGGAACCTTCGAAGCGAAGGAGTTCAAGGCAGAGGAGCATGAAGGTCACTTCAAAGGATTCCTAGGAGCTCTTGAGATCAAGAGGCAAGATAAAATCTGGAACAAATTACATAATAAATTTTACAAACGATAATGGTACAAACTAAACCAGCACTCATCAGATCGAACGAAGAGAATGCCTACTATCACGGCGTAGTGGTCAAGATGATAGCAGCCGCTAAGAGGTGGCAACCTGGCAATGCACACGGATGGGTGAAGACCACATTCGGCATTACCAGCACGGCAACACTGACCACGAAAGAGTTTGAAGACCTGATGGAAAATGTCAGGCAGCATATCCTAAAGTACTGGGATATAGAGATCCCCCTCCCGAATGAGGGCTAGCATAGGTATCATTTTTTATTTTTTTATTCCACTAAAATGGTCAAGTATCAAAAGTACCAATTCAAAGAATTGGTTGGAGAGTTTAATGCCGTCATCTCACAGGTGACCGTAGAGCCAAACTCATTCTATAAGGAGGAGGAAGAAAACTCTCTTCCAGAGAATCTTACGATCGCGTTTGATATCACAGACGAGAATGGGGAGATAATCAACCACAGTCAGAGATATGTATCTCTGTTGACTGGTGGGAATGGATTGTTTCAACAACTCCTCGACGCAATCGGTTACGAACCGGATGAGGAAGGAGACATCGATGAGCAACAGCTCGTTGGTACAGAGCTCATTGTCAGTATGGGAACCAACAAAGGTGGGTACCGAATAGTGACTGACGCTCGAGCAAATGAGGCAGCTAAGAAACCAGCTGCTAAAAAGAAAGCGGTGACCAGTGAAGAAGCGGGTGAGGTTTTCGATAGCTAATCCCAAACTTATGGATCCAAATACAGTAATAGGACTTGTGGGGGCCGTAATGGTCCTCACAAGCATGCTTTCATTCTTTTGGCTCCTCTATTCCATAACCCCCCAAAACAATGCCCAAAACACCACCAGAGGTGACCATAACCGAGTACATGGGAGACGAAGAGTTTCTCGAGATGCTGCTCGAAGGGAAGTCAATCGAGTATCGAGGAATAACTATCACAAAATTCAAGAAGGTGAGCTTCCCAAAGAAGCGTCCACTTCTCCTGAAAATGCTGGTAGATGAATCTCTTGACCACTACGGAGGCAACCTCATGGGTTGGATGGTCGCGAAACTCGCCGAACCAGCCCCTATGAAAATGAAGAAATAATCACTATACTTATCACTATCACAATGATTTCTCAAACAGCTAACATGACGGAACACATGACACTTATGCGCGAAGCAACACTCTTCGCTACAAAAAAACATGAGGGAGAGTTCCGGGGAAGCGGAGACGCTTTCATCACTCACCCTATTGAGGTCTGTAAGGCTGTACCACGAATAGCCAAGAAGTACGGCCTGACTGAGTTTATAGAGGAGGCTGAGCTGGTAGCCATGCTTCACGATGTCGTTGAAGGAGCTGAGGACAAGAAGGGGGTATACAGAGAGCTGCTAGAGATATTCCCATTCGTGGTCGTTAAAGATATCAAAGACCTCTCCAGGCTCGACGATGAGACTTACGCCGAGTACTGCGAGAGAGGTATAAGCAATATTGTTTGGTGTCTTGTAAAGCTCTGCGACTGGGAGCACAATCTTTCTACTCTTCATCTTGCTGGACTGACTCCAGAGAAAGAGGAAGCTCGAAGACAGAAGTATGAATACCACAGAAATGAAGTCATAATGCGGCTTATGGCTAGAAATAGATAAATTGTTCCTTGCCCGCTGTTGGTGAGCCCTAAGAAGCTTTTCGCCTGCAATGATCGCCAGAAGGCCACTGGTGGGAGTAGGGCTGGCAGCGGGCAGGGAGCAATCTTTTATTCCATTACTAAAAAATCATGACAGAAGCAATGATCAAACACCTGAAGAGCATCAAGAAGTATGATGAATTCATGGCTATCGCTGGCAAGTACGCCAACAAGGCAGCAATTAAAAAGGCTTGGAAGAAGGTCACCAGAGTACCTCAGCCACAGACTACAATGGTTTCAACGTGGTTCCGCAAGTTCAAGAAAAGCAGAGCTGGTATCAGCTACGCGTATTATGAACAAGGCCTCAAGCCAAAAGAAGTGTAGAATAGAATCAACTTATTACTTTACCCCACCATTATGTCAGCAGAACCATTCATGATGATGCCAGAGCGAGGAGTTCGAATATCTCCTGAGGCAAGTCTCACCATTTGTGCCTACATGAAAAAGCACAACATCAAAGAGTCTCAATCAATTGATAATCTTCTCGACTCAAGAACTCTCTACCTGAAGGCAGGAAGAGATAAAGGAGTGTTCTTCATCCGGTTGATGTCGAATGAAATGAAAGCAACACCACCACAAGAGAAGAAAGCTCAAAAAACTACTAAGAAGAAATCATAGATATGGAAAAATCAGCAACACATAGTGGAAAGGATGTCGTCGTCCTACAGCCTTGCTCTAAAGAGTTTCCAAACATGCAGAGGGGGAAGTTCGAAGCCAGTGACTGTACTAGGATGATCTGTGACTTCAACCCCCGCAAGAAGATCCTGAAGACCATTGTTGAGTCTGTAGGAGGTTACCACAGCTCTGGAGTTTGCGAAGGCCACTTCGAAATCATGAAGGAGTGGATGAACGGGAGGCTTGAAGTAGTTTTCCCTGATGGATCTCCAATCAAAGAGAAGACAAGTCTTGAAGACACTGTCGAGATGATGACGGATCCCGATGGAGGACCGAGAAAGTGGAGGTTCGATGAACTCAAGTCAGCTTAGTATTACTATTTTTATCACTATCACTATGGCTAAAACAACAACCAGAACCCTCAACAAGACGATCAAACAGCTGCAAGCGGATCTCTCACGGGCAAACTCAAGGCTCACCGGGAAGCTTGAGTTCCTTGATTCTCTGAAAAACGCTGTCTTCGGAAAGAATAAATCAATGCCAGACGATGAGCTTTTTGATGTGGTAGTGAAAATGAGAGCTATTGACACCTGGCCTACACAGCAGGAGAACCAGCGTTTATGGCACTTGATCCGAGTTATCGCAAAAGACCCTTCCTTGAAGCAGGAAAAGGATCAATACGGAAACGTTGTAGGCATTAACTCAACAGTACAATTCTAATCACAATCACTATGAAAAAACTTATTATAGCCGTCATGGCTCTCACAATGCTCTCAGGTTGCTCGCAAACTCCTGAAGAGATGAAAGCTCAAATGGAACTCGAACAAGTCAGACACGAGATCAGGGAGGCAGAGATGGCCGCTCGTCACGAAAGAATCATTAAAGGAAGGAAGCTGCAGGCAGAAATCGACTCTCACAAACCAGCGTCTGTCAGAGTTGCTGAAGATGCTTCTGACTCACTAGACAACGCTGTTGGAACAGCTGCAGGGGTCGGTGTTGGTGTTGGGGCACTTTGGCTTTTTGGGAAGATGATTGACGGAATGTGATCCAAAGAAACCACTCTCCTCTCTTTTTAAGTGTGTAACGTACCAGATATTGGCAATGAGATATGTACCCATCATCCCCCACATATAGCTCAAGAGATTTTGAGTTGCTGCAATTCCTATGACAAACAAATCAATGAAGATCAGAACCATTCCTATCTCCAGCAGGGTTCCACAAAAAAACATCAAAACAACACCAGCGAGGTGTTCTTGATTGTGTCTCAGATCAACAGGGTCTGAGCCATTTTCGAGTATATGCTTCCTGTGTCTTCGAGAGATTAAAAAAAGGTGAGCGCAATGGGTCAGCATTATTCCTAGGACCACAATAGGGTACAGGATGAAGGGCATTCTAGTCTTGGTTACCGGATAGAGTTCTTGCTTTCCTTTCCAGGTATCTACTTCCATATTTTTCAACAAGCTCCATGATCTTGTTTCCTGAAATTCCAACAAATACCATAACAAATTTCTCGAGGTTTGTATCTATCCCTTCAGAGTACATGTATCCCAGGATCGCAGCAGCACCAAAAGCCATAACCATGGCAACGGCTATGTTCACAAAGAAGTTGAGGAACTTAAACTCCTCACCGTTTTTCACCTTTGATAGGTAGTAGACGGCTGAGGTTGTGGCTGCAATTATAAGAGCGGCAACCACTTGAGCACTGAGGCCAATTGCATGAAAGACCTGATTGATAAAAGACTCCTGCATGTCGGTGAGGTTATTTCTGAAGTTTGTAGAGAGCAGTACCAGCACCGAATGCTGCTGTCGCGACAGCTCCTGCTTGAAGTATGAACTCCTGAGGAGCGTACTGTTGTACGGCCGCATAAAGGAGGCCAATAGCTCCAGAAACAAATCCTGCGATTATTCGAGGATCAGCATTTTTGAACCACTTGTTTTTCAAGAATTGGACAGCTAATGTCATCATTGCTGATCCAATCAAAGCGTATTGAACGACGAAATTTTCCATGGTGTTGGGGTTACTTATCTTGATTATAGCGGTCATCACCTGTCACTGCACGGTGAATTAAAGCAATGATGCTGAAAATATTCCCAGCCAGAAGGGCAGGGATGTCTTTTACGTACTTAGAAGCCCACTTAACTTCCTCTTCTTGCCACTTCTCGAGATCTGATTCTTTGTTCTCTGACCCTATTTCCTCCTTACAATACCCGAGGATATCGTTTGGAAGAAGACTTCCCCAACATGATTTGTATGTGGCGAAGTGTCGATGTGGAAATACGTTCTTTTCGGGGATGCTGTATTTACCTTGCAGCTGTACAATCAAACTGTGGAGAGCTTTGCATTGCTTGAGCGTTGGCTCTTCAATGTCAAAATTACCAGTCAGGCAAATACCGATACTGCGGTAATTCATCATTTTTTGTGAAGTGTGAGCACCTGAGACGTTCTCCTCTCTTCCCTTCTTCACAGTTCCATCAGCTTCGATGAGGTAGTGGTATCCAATCATACCCCACCCTTTCCCTTTGTGGTATCGATCTACAGCATCAAACTGAGTTGGATTCTTCTTACGAGAAACAAGCGTGTGATGCACGATGATGTTTTGTGGTATGTTCATAGGCTATTTTCCTAAGAGTTGTTTAAGCTGGATCAAGCGCTCGAGGTCTCCTGCTGAATCGGTTTCTGCTGCCACTTTAGCATTGAGGGTTGCTATTTGAGACTCAATCAAAGCGTTTTCTTTTTCCTGTATTTCAAAAGCTGTTAAAGCAACAACCTCTACAATTTCCTCCACCACTCCTTCAGGAGAAAGAGCTTGGCTTCTTTTTAATTTTTCAGTGTCCGAGTTGTATGTTGGGTCTGCCATAATTATGATGTTATTCCTATATAAGCAAAGACTTGTGCCGCCTGACCAGCTTCTGAATATTCACCAATACCCATCGGCAGAACCTCGATCTTTAAAGAGGTTGCGAACTTTATGGAAAACAATGAGGCGGAAATTGATGCTTCTAGACCTCCTAGATGAATTATTCTAGAGGCACTGCCATCTACTGTAACCCTTAAGGTGGCATTAATATTCAATAAAGGACCACCACTTTGATTTGAGGTAGCGTATTGTTGAACATATGGAGCGCTTGCTCCAAGAAACTCACCAGATCCAGTGTAGTCAAAAATTGTAGCCGCCTTGTTATCACCCCAGTTGGTGATATCTCCATATGCAGAAGCCGTGACTGTTGATATATCAAGACCAATCATAATATCTCCATTGGCAATATCAGCTGTACCAGCAGACATAGTGTCATTTGCTGAAAAGTAGTTGAGGAATGATCTTGTTGAATCTGTCGCGATGTCTCTCAAGATACCTGGAACTGCCGCACCAAAAGCACGAACAGACCAAGATTCAGTAGCTGTGTCAAACTCCATTAATTGAGCCGGTATAGTTATCGTTACTGAAGGAGCAGTGTATAGCCATACCTTTGTATTGTCGTCTGGGTCTGTGACAAGTACACAGTTGTCTATTCTGCTACCACCCAAAGCTGATGGGGGTAAAGGAAGTCTAGACCAAGAATCTCCAGCAACGTCATACACTTGGAATTCATTTAAGGCTATAGAATCATATGATGCTATGAGGTAAATTTTTCCATTAGAATATCTTATTCTGCTAGATGT
>JAJFMM010000114.1 GCA_021772165.1 Chlamydiota bacterium
CTGAGTTCCATATAGTTTCTCGCGACCTCTGCCAGGGTGGTGATCAGAAGATCGTTTTTCTCTTCGATGGTGCTGCCGATGTACGCATCGGCTAATTCGACTGTGCGCCGTATCTTGCCAAAGAGATCGATTTCCCAAGAGGCGTCGAAAAGAGCGTTGAAGATGCTCAGGGTTTTTGGTATCGCGGTCGTGTTGATGAGGTTTTTACTGAGATCTACTCTAAAGGCGCTCAGATCGGCGTTGATGTGTGGGAAAAGCTTAGAGGCTGACACTTCTCGAAGAGCTCTTGCCTGGCAGATCGCAGCTTCAGCACTTAAGATCTCTTTGTTGCAGCACGTGGCAGCTTCGATGTATTTGTCGAGCAGCGGATCATCAAAGACTTTCCACCAGGCTGATTGTGGCGTGTTGTCGTTGTAAGGTTCATGCTCTTCTGTTTTCATCCACTCGTCGCCAACGGTATTTTCAGGCTGCTGGTAGTTCGGGCCTACTTTGCAGCCAGTTATGGCGAGAAGAAAGCAGATGGTGAGGCGTTTCATCCGAGCCTCTTACGAAAAAATTGTCCGGCTCCGATGAGCGTGCAAAAGGCAATGACGATCATCGGCCACAGCTGCTGGAAGACAATGGAGGCGGGCATCTGCTTGAGAAAGATCCCCTTGGAAATCACGAGCATGTAGCGCAGCGGCATGAGATAGGTAATCGGCTGCATCCAGGTGGGCATATTTTCGATCGGGGTCGCAAAACCTGCGAGCATGACAGAGGGAACCATGAAGACAAAAGTGCCTAAGATCGCTTGCTGCTGCGTCGAACAGAGAGAAGAGATAAAGAGACCGATCCCGCTGATCGCGCTGACAAAGACAAACAGGCTGAAATAGTAGAGAAAAAAGGAGCCCGTAAACGGAACGCCAAAGAGAAACACGCCAACGACAACAATAATAGAGCCCTCGGCGAGTCCAATAAGAATACCCGGAATGATTTTCCCCAGCAGGATCTCGATGGGTAGCAGGGGAGAGACGAGGAGCTGATCGAACGTGCCGAGTTCCCTTTCTCGAGCGACAGAGATGGCGGTGACAAGCAAGCAAGTGAGCATCGAGAGGATCGCCACAAGGCTCGGTACGTTGTACCAGTAGTAGAGGATATTCGGGTTGTACCAGTTTCTCGGAGCGAGCTTTGAGCTCTGGAGTTTTATTCCACTGAGACTCTCATCATAATCTTGCTCAAATTGCTCGATGATGCGAGAGGCGTAGCCGGCGACGATCTGCGTCGCGTTTGATTTTCTGCCATCTAAGATGAGCTGGACAGGGGCTCGCTTATTGGAATCTAGACGTCTAGAAAAGGTCTCGTCGATGGAAAGCACCATGACGCCATCTTGGCGATCGATGTAGGGTTTCATTGAATCGACAGAGGGCAGGTGGGTGATGTGCTCAAAGGTAGGCGAGCCGCGGAAGCGCTCAACCAGCTCATACCCTTTTTCTCCATTATCGCGATTGAGGATGCCAATCGATACGTGCTTCACATCGAGCGTGGCTGCAAAGGTGAAAATACAGAGCTGGATCACAGGTGGCAGCAGAATCGAGACGCGGCTTTTCGGATCGCGCCAAACAGCGATGAGCTCCTTGAGAATCAGCGAATAGATACGGTAGATCATTCAAGCCTCTTCACGGTTTTTCGCGCGGTGTAAAAAAAGAGCACAAGGCCCATTCCTATCATCGGAAGCAGGTTAATTAAGATTAATTTCCAGACGTTTCCAACAAGAAAGAGCGTTTGCAAACATTGCACGAAGTAGCGAGCCGGTAAGATGTAGGTCAGCCCGCGAATGAAAAAGGGCATGCTACTGATCTCGAAGATGAATCCCGACAGAATATAGGCGGGTAAAAAACCAATAACGATAGCAACTTGCGAGGCTACAATCTGATTTTTCGAGAGCGTCGAGATCAGAAGGCCCATGCTGAGTGCGCAGATGAGAAAAATAGCGGAGACGAAGGCTAAAAGAAGAATAGAGCCTCTGAAAGGCACTCCATAAAGGGTCACGGAGAGAATCACACACATGGCCATCGAACCCATGCCGAGAGCAAAGTAGGAGATGAGCTTGGACAGTATGATCTCCACAATAGTCACAGGCGTCGACATGAGCGACTCCATCGTGCCGCGCTCCCACTCCCGCGCGATGACAAGTGCAGTGAGCAGCGTACCGATGAGCGTCATGATGATGGCGAGCGAGCCGGGGATGAGGAAAAAACGGCTCTCCAGCTCTTCATTGTACCAATAACGCGTTTGGATATCGATGCCCGGCGGAGTTGCTCCGCCACTCTTGATATGCTCTTGCGTCAGCCATTTTCCATAGGCTCCCATGACATAGTTCTGCACGAAGTTGGCTGTATTCGGCTCGCTACCATCGGCGATCACCTGGATCGGGGCTCGGGTGTCGGGGCGCTCGAGAAAGGCGGAGAAGTAGGAAGGGACAACGACAATCCCGCGAATGGAGCCTTTGACGAGATCTCTTTGCAGATCTCTCTCATGGCGTGCGATGGTGACATCAAAGTAGCGTGAATTAGTGATCGACTCGGCAAAACTCTGAGCTGCAGGCGTCGTATCTTGCAGCACAAGGCCGATACGCAGATGATTCAGGTCGAGAGAGACGCCATAGCCATAGAGAAAGAGCAGAATGAGAGGGAGCACCAAGCAGATCAAGATACTGCTCGGATCGCGAATGATCTGAAACCCTTCCTTGCGAATAAGGGCGGTTAAGCGTCTAGGGCTGATTTTGAGCATCGCACTCCTCAATCAGTTGGATAAAAGCGTCTTCAAGCGTGGGGTCTTGATTCTCTTCGCTCTTTGCGGCCTCGCGCAAGGCATCGGGCGTATCGAGCCGGACGATCTTGCCGCGGTAGATTAGAGCGATCCGATCGCAATACTGCGCTTCGTCCATGAAGTGAGTCGAAATCAGCACAGTAACGCCTTTTTCAACAAGACCATTGATGTGATTCCAAAATTCGCGGCGGACGCGGGGATCGACACCGGAAGTGGGCTCGTCGAGAAAGAGTACAGGTGGATGGTGCATGGTCGCGCACGCAAGAGAGAGGCGCTGCTTGAAACCTAGCGGCAGCGATCCGGCGGAAGTATCGAGATAGGGCTCGAGGGCAAACGTCTGCACCATTTCATCGATCGCACTTTTCTGCTGCTTATGTCTTAGGTTGTAGATCCCCGAAAAGAATTCGAGATTTTGCCGCACGCTGAGCAGTCCGTAGAGGGAAAATTTCTGTGCCATGTAGCCGATCTGCGCCCTTGCCTGAGCCGGCGTTTCCTGCACATTGAGATGGTTGACCAGAGCTTGGCCTGCTGTGGGGTGTGACAGACCGCAGAGCATCTTGAACGTTGTCGACTTGCCCGCGCCGTTGGGACCCAAAAGTCCGAAGATCTCGCCATGCTTTACGGAAAAAGAGATGTTATCGACAGCGGTAAAGGAGCCATACCGTTTGGTGAGCTCATGCGCTACAACAGGAGGATGATCATTTTCCGGACAAAGTGGTGTTTTATCGGCCAGAGCCGATTCGCCGCCTGGGCCGCCGCCGAGAAGCTCAATGAATGCATCTTCAAAGCGAGGCGCTGTGGGCTCGAGAGGCAGATCGCTGTTTTCTATCGTCGTAGGCTCATTGGCTTTGAAAACAAGGCGAACATCATTTCCCTGCAGAGCGCCATCGGTGACGTTGCTGCAGCGCAGCGCAGCTCTCAGGAATTTACGGCGCTCTCCATCAGCAGCAACTGCTTTGAAGACCCTTCCCTCGACCTGTTTTGTCAGACCGTCCGGTGTACCCGTGTAGACGAGCTTGCCCTTGTCGAGCAGAAGAACCGAGTGGCAGCGCTCTGCCTCATCGAGATACGCGGTGCTCCAGAGAATCGAAACATCTTGTTTTAGCAGATCGTCGATCATTTTCCAGAGCTCGCGCCTTGAGAAGGGATCGACTCCAACACTTGGTTCATCGAGAATCAGCAGCGCCGGCTTGGTGATCATGGTGCAAGCCAACCCCAGTTTTTGCTTCATGCCGCCCGAGAGTGCACCGGCGAGTCTCTGTGTGAAAGGCTTGAGACCTGTAAAGGAGAGCAGCCGCTCAAACGTCTCTTTTTTTTTCTCTCCTGAGCAGTCGCGCAGATCCGCATAGAGATCGAGATTCTGCTGAACGGTGAGATCTTCGTAGAGACCAAACTTTTGCGGCATGTATCCTGTATTGAGATGGACCGATTCTGGATCTTGGACCGTATCTTTGCCTTGAATGGAGATGGAGCCGGATGTGGGGAGAAGTAGAGCTGCAATGAGGCGGATCAGCGTTGTTTTACCCGCGCCATCAGGGCCCACCAGACCTACAATCTGCCCTTTAGGAATGTCCGCTGCGATATTTTCCAGGACAAGAGGCATCTTAGGACCAAAGCGCTTGGAGAGATTCTGGATAGAGACCAGCGTTTCAGTCATCAGTGACTCGAGTCTTAAGTTTTACAGTGACAGGCATGCCCTGCTTGAGCCCCTGATCGGGGTTCTCTGCATAGATCCGCAACCGATAGACCAGATCGGTGCGCAACTTTGTTGTCTCGACTGTTTTAGGGGTAAATTCTGCAACAGGCGAAATGAATCCAACCTTGCCGAAATAGACAGTTCCCCCTTTTGTATCGGTGTAAACTTTTGCATCCATTCCATAATCGACTCTGCCGAGATCGGGTTCTGCAACATAGGCGCGGATCCAGACCGGCGAGCTCAAAGAGAGCGTATAGACCGGATCGGCTTCTCTGACGACCGTACCCGGTTCGCGAATGCGCGTCAGCAAGATGCCATCGTTCGGAGCGTAGGCAAATGTGTAGGAGAAGTTGTCTTTGGCAATCTGTAGAGCCGCCACAGCAGACAAGAATTGCCCCTGAAGGGAATCGCGATTGGCCTTTGCATTGTCGAGATCTTCTTGCGAAACGCCACCGATATCGATCAGCTCTTTGCGTCTTTTTAGCAAAATTTCCGCATTATTCAAGTTGGCCTGAATCGATTCGAGATGCGCTTGAGCTTCCTGTACGTGCTCATCGTAGGGAGTTTTAATGAGCGTTGCCATCAGAGCGCCTTTCGGCACGAAATCGCCCTCTTCGAAGAAAAGTTGGTTCACCTGTCCGGAAACGCGAAAGCTGATATCGACCTCACGAACATCGACATTTCCATACAGAACGATCTCACCTCTTCCCACGCCGTTGCGAAACATCAGAACAAATCCGATGACGATCAGGACGACGAGCGCACATAAAATTGCTATTGGAAAAAATCTCTTCATTAAATTGGTACATACTTCTCTTGGAGAAATGTTTCAATTTTAATAGTGAACTTTTTTGTTATCGACTCGATAACGCTCTCAATTTTTCGCAAAATTGCGTCCAAAGGTATTGGAGTTTTACGCGCGCTCTCACTACAATGAAAGTAATGAGAACTGGTTTACGTCGAGGACTTTTTTTTACACTGCTCGCACTGCTTGCCTGCGCACTAAGCTGGCATGCGATCCTCTCGTTTTGTATACGAGAAGCGGTGTTTTGGAAATTAGGCTGTTCCCTCTCCTATCGAGAGTTGCGTATTGAGAGTGGAGCGATTGTACTCAATGATGCACGCCTATTTGGCCACTCCTCTTATGAACTCTTTGCCGAAAGGATCTCCATCGATTTCTGGAGAACAAAACCGGCTGCGATTCGACTCTATCGACCTCATTTGATCTTACCGAAAGGGCTCTCCGCCGACTTTTTTCAAGGACAAGGTGGAAAAAGGCAGATCGCTTTGACCGCAGAAGAAGGCACCTTTGAGCTGTTTGGAGCGCATCCGTTTTCAGGGAGCTTCTCTTATCAAGATCAAAGGCTGCTTCTCGAAGGTGCTGATGAGGCATCCATGGCTCTCTCTTATCTCAATTGCGCAGAAGAGAATAAAATCGAGTGCAGTTTCGAGAACTGGCCCCTCGGGCCCTTTTCTCCCTTGCTCCATTTTCCTGAATTTTCTCCCACAGATGGCACGCTCAGCGGGTTTTTGCACCTCGCTAAAGACAAGACGATCGGACGCATGCGCCTGGAAAACATAGGGTGGATCTCACAAAAGTGGCAGGCGGCCGGCGGTGCTGAAAGAATCGATTGGGAAGGAGAAGCGGGCTGTGGACTGGCTACTCTCGTCTCCGGTCAGTTCGAGCTAGCGCAGCTGCAAAGAATGAAAATCCAGCTCGAAGGTTCTTTTGCCATGAGCGGTTCGAGCCGCGTGGACTCCGTAGAAGGCATCTTCTTTTTCAATCAAGGCATTGGAATTCGTTGGGAGCTAGACGGCACCTCTTTTTCTTGGCACGGAAAGAGCTTTTTCAGAAAAGCGGACCCTCAATGGATGCAGAGCCGCCTCAATTTTTCAGGATCTACAGCCACAATTGGCATGGAATTGGATGCTGACGTTCGACATTGGACACTAGCGCTAGATCAGGCCGGATCAGATTTCTTTCAGCTCCTCACGGATTTTGGCCCCGATGTCGCATGGCCCTGCCAGCTCAAGCAAGGAGAGCTGAGTGCGCAAGGCTCTTGCCAGGAGAAAGAGGGAGCGCTGCAGGCGTGGAAAGTCAATTTCTTAGAAGGAAAAGAGCTCGGCCTTGCATCGAAAGTAGGAGACTATTTTGCCAGCCGGTTGAGCGCATCCGCTGCGTGCAAGGAAAATGACCGTACACAATTCGATGGAATTCTCCATCTGGAAAAAGGAAACTTTTTAGTCGATCGCATTTCGGGTGCAGAGCTCGATGCCACCGTTTGTATTGAAAGCGGGGAGATCAAAGAAGGAAAAGCCGTTGCGCGTATCAATGGACTCGATACAGAGGCGCTCTTTTCAGGATCACTTACCGAAACCTTGGGTGACCTTCGCATTCAAGGGCCGTGGGAGCGCTTCGGAGCACTCGCCGGCCTCGAATCCAATTTCGATGGCAGTGAACCTGTTGAGGCAACGCTTCTTTTAAAAGGAGACTGGAATAATTTTCTAACCTCTTTCAATTTACCCTTTACCGCAGACGAAGAGCTCGATGGCAGAGCTGTAATAGATCGAGGCAAGATTCTCGAAGCGAGCTTTGAAGCGCGCTATTTTGATCTGGAACGGTTCGAGCCCTTCTTCGACTTTCAGTGCGGAGGCACAGCTGATTTGGCGATGCGCTATGCCGATCAAAAATGGTCTCTAGAGCTGCTTGGCAAAGATGTCTCCTTCAAGTCAGATGATGCGTCCCTCTGGATTCCGACACTCGATGTCGTAGGAGGCTCTAAAGAGAACCTTTGGACAGCGTCCGTTGAGAGCGTGAGTGGAGAAGTGGCTATTTTAGGAGAAGCCGTTCCCTTTGAAGGATCGCTTGTTTGGGACGATGGCCTACTTACGGCAGAAATTGCGGAAGGAAACTTCGCCGGAATCGATTTCGAAGGAGAGTGGCTCTGTGCAATCGAAGAGGGGATGCCCTTCTCTTTTGAAGCCAAGAAACTCCAAGGATCAATCGAGGAGCTCGCCACACTTTTCGGATTCGAAATGCTAGGATCGATCGACTGCCAAGATAGTTTCTATCTCAGCGGCTCATTTTCATCCGCACCGCAAACGTGGTGCTGGAATACAAGCTTTTCGCTCTCGAACTTCTGTTACGGAGCCTTGCAGGACGTGCAGGCCAACCTTGCAGCCAATTCAGAAACAGGACTGCTTGAATGCGCTCAACTGCAGGGCAAATTGCAAGTGGGCGAGGCGAGTTTCCCCTTTAGAGGCTCCTCCTTTTATAGAGAGGAGAGCTGGAACTATGAGCTCCGCCTGGAAGATCGCTTCCGCGATATAGCGAGACTCTCAGGGACAGCTGCCAGAGGCG
>JAJFMM010000115.1 GCA_021772165.1 Chlamydiota bacterium
GATATTTGCGGAGTACGTGAACTGCAGAAGTATCTGGTCAACCAGGTGCAGGAAGTCTATCGACTCCAGGGTGTTGATATCAATGACAAGCACATTGAGATCATCGTGCGGCAGATGCTGCAGAAAGTTCGCATCACCGATCCAGGTGATACAACTTTCCTCCATGGAGAAGACATCGATAAGAAGGTCTTCCACGAGCAGAATCGCAAAACGATCGACGAAGGTGGAAAGCCAGCTCAGGCAGCGCCTGTTCTTCTCGGAATTACCCGTGCATCGTTGGGAACAGAATCGTTCCTCTCAGCGGCATCGTTCCAAGAGACAACACGTATCCTCACTGAGGCTTCATGTGAAAGCAAAACTGACTACATGCTGGATATCAAGGCCAACCTGATTATGGGCCACATGATTCCAGGTGGAACAGGTTACGAATACCATAAGAAGGTCAACAGGTACATCGACAGCCAGCAGGCTGAAGACCTTGAGATCGACTTTATGTCGGAACCAGTCGGAGTCTAAAACGACAAAGCCGCTTCCTTTACAGGAAGCGGCTTTTTTTTTAAGAGAGGATCTCATGGAAATACAGCCCAATCGAACATTGAGAGAGCGCCTAGATGACGCAAGAATGCCAATGACTGCAATGGGCATAGCGGCAACGGCATCCTTAGCGGCTTATCTACTGATTCAAAAAGCTGGATCAACTCAACCTCCCGCTTTCAAAAACGAACTCTCCTTGCTTCCGGAACTGAAATTCAGTGTCTCTGAGCACTTTACGAAAGAGTGTCAAAATATAGATCCCTTCGGGGTCTTTATTTTTTGTGAGAGAGTCTCTTTCAATATGGAGAACTGCTGTCAGAAAATCAGCGGTAAGATCGAAACTTGGCTCAGAAATATTGAGGCTCATAGAGAACCTCAACAGACAAACTGTAGAATGATCGGTAGTAATCTCGAAATCTGCGATCTTACTTAGAACTGCGACTTCAAATATTCTTCGAGCTTCACAATATCTTTCGTGAAGTTGCGAATCCCTTCAGCTAACTTATCTGTAGCCATGGCATCCTGATTGAGTCCCCAGCGGAACGCATTTTCATCGACATGGATTTTTTTGAGATCTGCTTTCGATGCTGTAGCGGGGTCAAGCTTGCGTTCGATGGGATCTTCCGACTCCTTCAGCTCTTCAAGCAGTTTGGGGGCAATGGTTAGAAGGTCACATCCAGCCAACTCAAGGACCTCCTCTTTGCTACGGAAAGAGGCACCCATGATCTGGGTTTTGTAGCCGAATTTTTTATAGTAGTGGTAGATATTGGTCACGGATTTGACGCCAGGATCATCAGCGGGAGCATAGCCGTCGACGCCCTCTTCCTTTTTGAACCAGTCCATGATTCTACCGACAAAAGGGGAGATCAGAGTGGCGTTTACCTCTGCGCAGGCGATCGCCTGGGGGAGGCTGAACATGAGGGTCATATTACAATGGATGCCCTCTTTTTCCAGCTGCTCAGCAGCTTTCGCACCTTCCCAGGTCGAAGCTAGCTTGATCAGAATACGTTTGCGATCGATTCCGGCTGCTTCGTAGAGTGAAATGATATGATGAGCCCTATCTATGCTACCCTTTACATCGTAAGAGAGGCGAGCATCGACTTCCGTTGAGACGCGTCCTGGGACGATCTTCAGGATCTCAAGGCCGAAATTGACAAAGACCTTATCGAAAGCAACTTTCAGACGCTCATCATCCGTCTTGCCATTTTTCTTACCGAACTCAATGGCTTCTTTGAGAAGGGGAGCGTACTGGGATTCCTGACTGGCCGCATAGATTAGTGAGGGATTGGTCGTGGAATCAGTAGGGCTATACTTTTGGAGTTGTTCAAAATCTCCCGTATCAGCAACGACAGTTGTAAGTTTTTTAAGTTGGTCTAGTTGGTTCATTGTGCAGTTCCTTGAAAAGTTTCGAGAATGGAAAAACTGCCTTTAGCTAGTTTTTCATAAAGTCCGGAAAATTGCTCCGGTTCAATAGTTTGATCGATTGTTCCCACCATAATAGCGATCTCTTGCCCATCTTTCAAGGCATCTAACGCCTTTACAGCCCAGGCATCGGGTAGTCGCGCACGCATTTTACCTTCATGAAGGTCCAGCTCTTCTTGCCAGGTCTCTGTGCCCACCGTGAGCTTTGCTGGAGTCGTTGGGCCCTGGCTTAGCCGTCTTGAAGGCGATGCGACATAAGCGCTTAAATTTCCATCTGTATAGAAAAACTCAATATTAGCCTCAGACAGGTTATCTTTTGCATGATAAACCAGCCTATTCGAGTCATAGGAGCTGTTTCCAACTGCAATACTATCGAATTCCCAGGGAGATGAGACCGTGCAGCTACTTAAGAAAAGGCAAAAAAGGATAGAGAGTTTCAATGAGCGTGGGATCCTTGGTTGAGCGCAATAAAAGTGATTCCAATGGCTGCGGCGACAAGAGCTGTTCCTGCAAAAACCCAGTTTTGCCAGCTCATCTTTCGACCAGCCTCACTCGATTGTATTGCCGCTGACCCAGAAGATTCCTGGGCTGTAGCCACCATAGGGGAGGCTGTCAGAATGACGACTGCAACGACGCTACGTATTCTTCTCATGGAGCAGGAGCCTCTTTAGAATTCAGATCAGCCCCATTCTACTGTGGAGAAGGTTTCTGTCCAGTGTCTGATGGAAAAATTTGCTGATAACCTTCTTTTAGAACAAGATAGTGCCAGTGAGAACCTAAGGATGCATACTCATCTGTAACAAATTTTTGTAGCTCATCCCACTCTTCTTGACGCCTTTCTTGAGAATCTAAAGCGAGGTACTGTTCAAAACGACCTCTGAGATCTTCGCGATGTTCCTGATTGGCGATAGGAGAAAAGAGATCAGAAACGAGATTCATAGAACGAAGAGCTTTTATAATATCCGCTCTGTTCTCTGCAAAATCGTCTTTCAGAGCAGCCCCGGTCAAAATATAGGCATAACCGCCTTTCACTAAGATTCCTTGGAGCATCTTCACCTCTCCAAAAGGAGACTGGCTGGTCACTTCACCTAGGCGTCCTTTGCCGCCTCGGAACGTAAATTCACCGAGATCCCTCCAAGGGATGTTCATTTCTGTCTCATGGATCTCTCGAACGATTTTGACATACGCTTTGAGAGATAGATCAACTTGTTCAATCGCTAGATTGAGAGAGGGGCGGAATTCTGTTTTGCCTTTGCCAAGAAAGCCTACCTGGATATGTTCGGAGATCTCTTTCGGGTTGATGCACTCCCAATTCTCAGGAGGTTGGAAGTAGCAGATCGATGCTTGGATCCACAAAGGACAGAATAGCAATAAGGTAAGAAGTTTTTGCATAGGTACAACTCTTGAAATTTGAGTGCGTTTAATGAGTAGTGGTACCACTATGGGTGTTGCCCCCATTATCGCTGCTGGAACCGGATTTACTTTGAGATAGAGAACCACATAGAACGGCGATTCCAAGACCCATCCCGACGCCCCATCCCATCATGGAAAGGACCGTGGCATCTCGCGAGCTATATCCAGCTCCCGTTCCGCGACGAGTCGCTTTTGGAGCTTCTTGAGAATAGCCCGATGTACTGGATAGCAATAAGATAAGCAAACAAGCTAATATCTTTCTCATCCAGTATGCCTATGTTGGTTGCGACTTATATACCCAAACAATCTGAAGAATCGGCCCCTGGTCTATTTCCAGGGGCAAATCTTTTATATCCACACGACGATTTTAGAACGAAGTTCTTCAATCGAGCGAGGGATTAGTGGTTAAAGCTCGAAGGGGTAGATGAA
>JAJFMM010000116.1 GCA_021772165.1 Chlamydiota bacterium
AATGCATTTGAGCAGGCCCTCGATAACGCAAAGCCCTCTCTCGAAGTTAAATCGAGAAGAATCGGCGGCGCTACCTACCAGGTACCTATCGAGATTCCACCAGACCGCCGCACAGCTATGGCTATGCAGTGGATCATCACTTACTCTAGAAAAAAACCGGGCAGATCCATGACTGAGGCTCTTTCCGGCGAACTCATTGATTGCTTCAATAACCAGGGCGCTACCATCAAAAAGAAAGATGATACGCACCGCATGGCCGAGGCTAACAAAGCCTTCGCACATTACAAATGGTAAAGGACACTCATGAGTAATAAGAGACCCGAGACAGACAAGCTGGAAAACGTCCGTAATGTGGGCATCATGGCTCACATCGACGCCGGCAAAACAACCACTACTGAGCGTATTCTTTTCTACTCCGGTCGCGTACACCGCATCGGGGAAGTACACGAAGGCGCCGCTACAATGGACTTCATGGAGCAAGAGCGCGAACGTGGCATCACGATCACCTCTGCTGCTACCACCGTCTATTGGAAAGACAGTAAAATTAACATCATCGACACACCCGGACACGTCGACTTTACGATCGAAGTAGAGAGATCTCTTCGCGTACTCGACGGAGCTGTCGCCGTATTCTGCGCAGTAGCAGGCGTACAGCCTCAATCTGAGACAGTCTGGCGTCAAGCTGACCGCTACGGCGTTCCACGCGTTGCCTTCGTCAACAAGTGCGACCGCACGGGAGCAGACTTCTTCAACGCAGTCAAGTCGATGAGAGAAAAACTACACGCAAATGCGATCCCCGTCCACTGCCCTATCGGCATGGAAGGCGGCTTCAAAGGCATGGTCGATCTCGTCACAATGAAAGCCTACATTTTCAACGACGAAACCATGGGAGCAGAGTACGCTACAGAAGAGATCCCTGCAGACCTACTCGATCAGTGCAAAACAATGCGCATGGAACTCCTAGAAGAGCTGGCAACTATTGACGAGACGAACGAAACCTTCATGACGAAAGTCCTGGAAAATCCTGACTCTCTCTCAGAAGCTGAAATCCACGCCGCCATTCGCAAGGGTGTAATCGAGAACAAGTTCAACCCGGTACTCTGCGGAACAGCCTTCAAAAACAAAGGCGTTCAGCAGATCCTCAATGCGATTGTCGAATGGATGCCATCACCGCTCGATCGCGGGATGACAAAGGGCCACCAAATCGATTCAGACGAAGAGATCATGATTCCACCTTCAGACGACAGCCCCCTATCGGCTCTCGCGTTTAAGGTCATGACAGACCCCTACGTCGGAAGACTCACATTCGTCCGTATCTACAGCGGTAAGCTAGAGAAAGGCGCTACCCTCATCAATACGACGAAAGATAAAAAGGAGCGCATCTCCAGACTACTGGAAATGCACGCCAACCAGAGAAAAGATCGCGACAACTTCTACACAGGAGACATCGCAGCTGTCATCGGCCTTAAAAACACAGGCACCGGAGACACTCTCTGCTCAGAAAGCGCACCTCTTCTCCTCGAGAAGATGAACTTCCCTGAGCCTGTTATTTCGATGGCGATTGAACCAAAATCGAAAGCAGATAGAGAGCAGCTTGCAAAAGCACTTGGCGCACTCTCAGAAGAAGATCCTACTTTCCGCGTTCAGACTGACGAAGACACAGGTCAGACGATCATCCGTGGAATGGGAGAGCTTCACCTCGACATCCTACGCGACCGTATGATGCGCGAGTTCAACGTACAAGCTAACGTCGGCGCTCCAGAAGTTTCTTACAAAGAAGCGATCACAACGCCCGGCAAAGCAGAGACGAAGTACGTCAAACAGTCTGGTGGCCGTGGTCAATACGCTCACGTCTGTCTTGAGATCGAACCGAATGAAGCCGGTAAAGGCAATGAGGTCGTTAGCAAGATTGTAGGTGGTGTTATTCCGAAAGAATACATCCCTGCGTGTATCAAAGGTGTTGAAGAGGCCCTAACAACAGGTGTTCTGGCTGGCTACCCTCTGATCGACGTAAAAGTGGCGATCGTCTTCGGATCCTATCACGATGTCGACTCGAATGAGATGGCATTTAAGATCTGTTCCTCTATGGCACTTAAAGAAGCTGCCAATACCGCGAAGCCAGTTATCTTAGAGCCGATCATGAAGGTCACGATCAACACACCTGAAGCAAACATGGGTGATGTGATCGGAGACATCAACCGACGCCGCGGAAAGATCCTCGGACAAGAGACAATCAAAGGAACTGTCGAAGTATCTTCAGAAGTACCCCTCTCTGAGATGTTCGGTTACTCTACACAGCTCCGTTCGATGTCCTCGGGACGTGCAACATATACGATGGAGCCTAGCCACTTTGAGCGAGTTCCAACGAAAATCCAAGCAGAAATCATCAAGAAATAAGGGCTTATGAGCAAGCAACCAAGACAAAGAATCCGTATACGCCTCAAGGCGTACGATCAGCGCCAACTAGACCGTTCGACAGCAGATATCGTCGAAACGGCTAAGCGCACAGGTGCACGCGTTGTGGGACCGATCCCACTGCCGACTAAACGGCAGGTCTTCACGGTTTTGCGCTCGCCGCACATTGACCGTAAGTCACGCGAACAGTTCGAGATGCGCAC
>JAJFMM010000117.1 GCA_021772165.1 Chlamydiota bacterium
CCAAATCAGTTTAGATGATTTGGCGGATAGTGGGGAGCAAACTTGATTCACGTTGCTAATTCTCCTGCAACTACAATTCTCAGCCGTGGCGGCAACAACAGCCCAGATTTGGCCAACTCCCTCTGAATCTTTTCGAATGCCTTCGTGTCTGTCGCAACAACAAGTATCCTAGTGAATCCAGAGACCAATCCGTTCTTAATATTCTGAATGAAATCAGACTTCCCTGTCTCAATCTCCACGCCCAAGAGCTCCTTGCCGTTCCATGCCAGAAAATCAACTCGGCCGCCATGTCTGGTTGCCTCGACAATTACCTCATAGCCTTCATCCCTGAGCTTCTCGGCGTAGACATTCTTCCAGTACTCGTGATCCCTGAAGCCAGCTTTCTCTTCATCGATTCCAAGATGCTTTTTGGCTCCAGAGTTGAGTCGTAGCATCTTCTTCCTTGTCCGGCCAACCTTGACCTCGCCTTCCTCAATCCAACCATGAGAGAGCAACTGATTCTTAATTTTATTGCCTCTGTCAGCACTCCATCCAAACCTTTTGTACCTAGCATCCACACCATCGTCTCTATAGGAGATGATGTCTTGAACAAAAGCCAACACCTCCTCTGAGACAGGGGTATCGCCAGCCCGAGAGCGTGGCAAAGGCCTAAATATGGCGGGTTGAGAGGCTCTAAGCTGAGAGATTGGTGGTTAGTATTCTCGAAATTCTTTCACGCCCTCCAGTAGCTTTATTTTCCTTTGAACACTTTCTTTATCGTAAGGTGAATCCAAGAATTCTCCAATCTCTTCGATGGAAGCCTTCGCGTCCGGGTACTTGAGTAAGAAATCAAACATGATATCAACGTAGCTTTTCAGTTGAACAACATGGGTTTCAGTTTTGTTACCACCTTCAGCATAGTGAACAATCCGATTTCTCGCATCTCGAAGATGTTCAAGTTCCTGTTTCGCCATTTGCCAGTGTTTCGCCAAAAACGCAGTACGTCTAACTGTTGTGTCGTATCTCTTGCCCGTTGTGTCCGTAAGTAATTCGAGCACACCCCATAATTTCAGATAGGCAACTTCCATTCTTGGTTCGTTTAATGCAGCAGTGTACCTTATGAATGCTGTTCTTAAGATGCTGCCTATTTTGATTGTTGATATCCTACGTCGAATTCGCCTATCTCCATCTCTCAACTCCTTCCATTCTACTTTCAGCGGTCTGCTCGTAACGGGTGCGGCATAGGTTGGTTCATACCAATACATTTCTGTCGCAAGGCTGCCATCCGCATTGTGAAGGGTGTGAATCGGACCTGCCCTCACTCTACTAATGGGGCCTTGGGGCATGCCAATCTGAAGTCTCGTGGAATGGTATGTGATGAAGGAATTCCAAATGCCAAGTAGGAGTTCTATTGCGGAGAGAGCCTTATCAGCAGCTTCGTGAATTGAACGTCCATGTGTGTTGCAGCGGAGTGCAATATATGAATCGGGGAGTTTGGTGGGATATATGCGGTTCAATTGCCTCTCGATTGGGCGTCTATCAAGACTTCTTGGCAGGGACTTGCTTAAGATTAGTTTAACTTCCTCAATTGAGATACTTCTGAACGGAGGGACCTGGTTGAATGAAAGAGCAGATGCGAGTATGTAGTCTTTTTTGGGTTGGCTGAGAAATTTGTTTTCTCCTTTGCTCAACGCAACTTTTAGAAACTGGGGCGAGAAGTCCTGTTTCAATGCAGCTTGTCGAATGGCTTCAACGACAATGCCATCTCGGTCTGGCTCTGGAATTGGTTCTCGGAATTCTATAGCAGATGAAATAACTGGCTTATGCACAGCGACAAACGTGAAGTTGGTTATTGTCAGGTTTCCCGTTTCATTTACACGAGCAGTCTTTCCTATCTGTTCTAGGATTACTTGTGGGTCATAGTTCTTCTTCCAGTCAGCACACATTGGCTAATCCCGTTCCTGCAAAGTTTACCACGGAGTCGAACATGAGCAAGCTAGCCCAATTGAACTTCTACCCGTGATGGTATCACCAGCCCTACCTCTCTCACTGCTCTCTGAATCCTCTCGTAAGCCTTCCTATCTGTAGCCATCACTAAGACCCTGCTAAAGCCTGTAGCCAGACAGTTCCTGATGTTCCCAATGAAGTCAGACTTGCCGGTCTCAATTTCCACTCCCAATACTTCCTTGCCATTCCATGCCAGAATATCAACTCGGCCGCCCTGTCTGGCGGCCTCGACAATTACCTCATACCCTTCCTCCCTCAGCTTATCTGCGTAGCGATTTTTCCAATACTCGTGAGCTACAGATTCCTTGTATCCTAATTTCTCATCCTCAATCCCAAGATGCTTCTTGGCCTCGGAGTTGAGCCGTAAAGCCAATTTCCTTGTCCTGCCGACCTTAACCTCACCCTCCTCGATCCAGCCATGAGAGAGCAATTGGTTCTTCACTCGATTGCCCTTGTCAGCACTCCACCCAAGTCTTTTGTACCTAGCATCAACACCGTCGTCTCTGTAGGAGATGATGTCTTGAACAAAGGCTAACACCCCCTCTGAGACAGGGGTATCGCCAAGGCGAGAGCGTGGCAAAGGCCTAAATATGGCAGGTTGAGAGGCTCTAAGCTGAGAGAGCGTGATTTCCCCTCTGAAATACCCTGAAATATCCTCGTCACTGACAGAACCTTTTCTCACGGGCATTAGTGGGAATCTCACAACAAATGGACGTCTCCACCTATCCTGCAATTTCACAATGCCCTGGCCGACTGGAAGCATACTCAACCATCGTTTCTCGGAATCATCCAGGAGGCAAACGCCGGCGGCTTTGTTAATGTCTGTTGGGTCTTTTTGATTCAGGCAAATCGTTGTATAGGAGTTTCCAAGAGCTGCGCTAGAAAGAAGATGAGGATGTTGGTCAATCACAACCATTGCCATGCCAAGTTCTCGGCACTGCCTCATCAATTGCTCCATCACGGTTTCCTTTGACCGTTGAACCTGTTTATGAAGAACATGATGAGCCTCTTCCACAAACAGCACATGGCGCAGAGTCTCACGCTCAGGCTGCTGCAAATGAAAGTAGTAAACCCAGAGAGCTAGAGTAGAAACCAAAAACTCTTTTGCACTTTGGTCGAGTCCATCTAGTTCAAGAACAGTAGGCTCTTTGCAGAGCGTAGAAATCAGTTTCTTCTGATTGCCTTTCTCAGCAGACGCAAAGTTTGCGTAGTGAAGACTTTCAAGTGCTCTTTGAGCAGTAGCTTTCCATCCTATAGCTCTTCCCTTTGCATCTATCCTCTCGACAGCAGAGAGAACATCCTGCACAGATGGATACACACCGTCTTTTGCAAGACACGAAAGCACTGCTTTCTGGATAAGGCTCTTGGCGCCATCACCAAGAGTGTAGGCAGAAGAAAGAACATCGATTAGCTGGTTCACATAGAGATTAATCTCAACACCAGGAGGCGGAATAAGCGGATTGAAAGGAAAAGGAGCTAGCGATTTACCGACGGTATAAACTTTGACAGGCTTTGTGAAGAGAGAGAGACAGTGGCGCACAGTCTTCTTCCAGTCAAAGAACAGAAACGGAATCCCCTTATCTACCAACTGCTCAAGCAGAACAAAAACTATATTGCTCTTCCCTGCCCCAGACATGCCAAGAATAGCTAGGTTTCGATTCAGTTCCTTTCTCGATAGCCCGAAGTTCCATTTTTCATTCTCATATAGAACAGTTCCTAGATGAAACTCTCCCTTGGAAATCTTCTCCGGAGGCAGTGAGAATAGTGGCTTTCGTTTGAAGTCGTTTCCTAGTGTCCGGTAAGCCTCACTATAGATTCTCCTCTCTATCAGTTGCCTCATTCTCGCATCGCCGGATTCCCAAACTCGTAGCCAATGGTCGACGCTGTCTGGCATTAACGGCCTGAGCTCCTTGGCGACTCTTTCAAATTCCATTCACTTAATCAGTCTCTCCCCGACAAGTCTGAATACTGTTCCATCTGAACTTGAAGCTC
>JAJFMM010000118.1 GCA_021772165.1 Chlamydiota bacterium
CTATGCCATCGGTGATGTGACAGGAAAATGGATGCTAGCCCACGTCGCCTCGCATCAAGGCATTGTCGCAGCCTCCAATGCAGCAGGCGTTGCGATGCAGATCCATTATGAAGCTGTCCCCGCCGTTGTGTTCACCTCTCCGGAAATTGCAACAGTCGGATTGACACAACAGCAAGCGAAAGAGATGGGCTTTGATCCCGTCGTTGGACAATACCCCTTTATGGCACTCGGCAAAGCGCAAGCTTCGATGGACACAGAAGGATTTGCACAAATTGTCACAGATCGCAAAACCAAACAAATTCTCGGTGCTCAGGTAATTGGACACGAGGCATCCAACCTCATTGGAGAAATGGCTCTTGCTATCCAAAACGAACTGACGTTAGATTGCATCATTGAGACCATTCATGCACATCCCACGATTGGGGAGAGCTGGCTAGAAGCCGCCCTCATTGCAGATGGAACTCCGATTAACTTCCCTCCCAGAGTGAGAAAATGAAAAAGCTCAATGTCCTCCCACCTTCTCCAGAAGAATCCAAAGAGGACAAAGCTGTTGGACCTGGCCGCTTTCCTTCTTGGCTGCATCGAAAGCTGCCCTCCGGAAGCGAGATCTTTCAGACCAACGCCATTGTATCCAAGTACCGCCTCAACACAGTCTGTGAAGAGGCTAAGTGCCCGAACAGGCTTGAGTGCTACACCAAGCGCACGGCTACGTTTCTCGCTCTCGGTAAAGCTTGCACACGCAATTGCGGTTTTTGCGATATCGACTTTTCCAAACAGCCGATCGCACCCGCTGCAGATGAGCCGGAACGCATCGCTCTCTCCGTTCGAGATCTAGGTCTTCGCCACGCCGTCATCACCATGGTCGCACGCGATGATCTACCCGATGAAGGAGCGACGCATATCGCAGAGATCGTACGAGCGATCCGCAAGGAGAATCCCGGTACGACGGTCGAGCTGCTGACCTCCGATTTTTCCGGAAGAACAGAGCTTCTAGATATCGTTCTTGCGGAAAAGCCGGAGATCTTCAACCACAACATTGAAACCGTACGCTCTTTTACACCGCGCGTTCGTCACAAGGCCGGGTATGAGCGCACGCTCTCCGTCCTCAGACACGCAAAAAGCACGAAACTCTCGCACTACGTCAAATCGGGAATCATGCTTGGATTTGGCGAAAAAGATGAAGAGGTCAGAGAGACCATCCGCGAGCTCTATGAAGCGGGATGCGATGTCATCACCATTGGGCAATACCTACAAGCGAGCAGCCGCAAACTCCTCGTGAAAGAGTTCGTTTCTCCGGAGCGTTTCAAAGCGCTAGAAAAGTATGGCCACCAACTAGGCGTAACGCACATGTACTGCGGTCCTTTTGTACGCTCGAGCTACAACGCAAATCTTTTTGTTCCGGGAAAAGAGGCAATCATCTCGACATGATCTCCGTTATTCTGCTGAACTGGAACAACGCCCCCGACACCCTCGAATGTCTCGCTTCACTCTATGCGTCTGACGATACGAACTATTCTGTTCTTGTAGCAGACAACGGCTCAACAGATGATTCGCTCTCTCAAATCCATCAAGCCTATCCCCAGACCACCCTCATCCGTAACGGAGAGAACCTCGGTTTTGCCGAGGGAAACAACCGCGCAATTCGTCATGCGATGCAAACGGGCGCTCACTATATCTTTCTCTTAAACAACGATACCGTCATTGCCAAAAACAGCCTCTCTCTTTTACGCCGGGCAGCCGTGCAACATCCCGACACATGTCTCGGTCCCAAGATCTACTACTATGACCAGCCCTCGACAATCTGGTATGGGGGTGGTGAGTGGGATCCTAAAACAGCCAATATCAATCTCACCGAACGGCTCGTCGAAGAAAAAGATTCTAACCAGCAGATGAAGCCCACAGAGTTCATCTGCGGCTGCGCACTCTTTGCCCCCGTTTCTCTTATTGAAAAAACCGGACTTATGGAGCCGCGTTTTTTCTTAAACTGGGAAGAGGTTGACTGGAGTTTCCGCATGAGGAAACTGGGCTTTAAAACCCTCTATCTTCCCGAAGCGAAAGTGTGGCATAAAATTTCTAGATCTTTTGTCGGAGGCAAACGAGGGCCGATGTGGAACTACTTCTACTACCGCAACCGCCTTTTCTGGATGGAGCGTCACCTGCCTTTTTCTGAGCGCTTGCACATTGCTAAAAAGGTCCTCTGGCCTGAGTTCAAGTTCCTCGTTCGAAACTCTTTTGATGCAAAAGATGGCCCGGTTTGCCGTGCGGCCTTAGCGGGCATCCGCGACTATCTCCTCAGGCGCTTTGGAAAAGGCCCGTCTCGCTTCTATCGTTAAAACAATTTGTACATCAGAAAGGTCTTATTGATTTTAGGCTCTGCCTTCTTTATTGTCCGATTCAATGGAAGATCTCAACGTAGCAACCGTTATTTTAGCAGGAGGAAAGGGAGAGCGCCTCTATCCCTTAACTCATCATCACTGTAAACCCGCTATCTCCTATGCCGGACGCTATAGGCTGATCGACGTTCCGATCTCCAATTCGATCCATTCTCGGTTTTCAAAAATTTTTGTATTAGCACAGTACCTATCCGGTGAATTGCAGCATCACATCAGCCAGACGTATCACTTCGGGATGTTTCAAAACGGGTCCATTGATTTTTTGACGCCTCAAGAAACCGAACGTGGCGAAAAAGAGTGGTTTTCCGGGACTGCAGATGCAGTTAGAAAATCACTCCCGACTCTACTGAAAGCGGAAGCGGACTATTTTCTTATTCTCTCAGGCGATCAGCTCTACAACATTGATCTGCGCAAGATGGTTGAATTAGCGAAAGAGCGGAATGCAGACATGACCATCGCCGCTATCCCAGTGCATCACACTCTCTCTGAGCGCTATGGCATTCTACAGGTCGATGAGCATGGATTCGTCCAGGGCTTTTCTGAGAAGCCAAAAACCGATGAAGAAAAGAGCTCCTTTCACCTCCCTCACGACTTTTTCCATCGCGAGAAAAAAGAGCCACCCAGTGAACCACATCTCCTCGCGTCCATGGGCATTTATGTCTTTAAGCGCGACGCACTCATTTCCCTTCTTAGACAAGACAAGAGAGAAGATTTTGGAAAGCATCTGATCAATACAGCACTGAAAAGCGGAAAAACAGCCGCCTTCATTTACCACGGTTATTGGGAAGATATCGGAACGGTTGAATCCTACTACGAAGCAAACCTGCTCCTCACCTCAAAAGAAAACGGCATCAACCTCTACGATGAGGAAAAACCTATTTATACGAGACCCACCTATCTCCCCGGCCCTAAGATCAGCGATTCAAAGATCCTAAACTCGATCATCTGCGATGGTAGTCGTATTGATGCAGCCGAAATTGAGCGCTGCGTGATTGGAATGCGCTCGCAAGTGGGCCACGGTACCATTCTAAAAAACAGCATCCTTCTAGGAAATCATTTCTATATGCCCCCCACAAAGCAAGACCGTCCGATAGAACATAGGTTTTCTATTGGAGAAAACTGTACGATTGAAAGAGCGATCGTTGATGAAAATGTGAAGATTGGAAACAATGTTTCGCTGACGAACCCTTTGACGCTACAACATTTCGATGGCGACGGTGTCTTCATCCGCGACGGCATCATTATCGTTACAGCAGGGACAGTACTACAGGATCATTTTACATTATGAGAATTTGGGCAATTGGCGATCTTCACTTAAGTTTTGGC
>JAJFMM010000119.1 GCA_021772165.1 Chlamydiota bacterium
GTAAACCTCTTACGCTTCATTGGGACCTCCCATGGGTCAACTTTATCGGGAAATCCTAGTGAAATCATGGCACGGTTTTAGGGGGTAAGGTCAGAAGGAATTGTTGATGTAACGGAAGAAAAAGTTCCGTCAGTGATCGGCTTTGACTCGGTCAACAAACTGGTGATTGGGAAGCCCGCGCGAAAGTATGGGTTAACCGGAAAAACAAATACATATCACTTCAAGCCAGATCTCGGTAGCAACCAGGATGAATCCGTATATGGTGCGAGAATAGATAGGGCGGGTAGACAACAGCAAGGAAGAGTTAAACCCTATTGGGTTAGAGGTTCGGCAACAACCGATACTGTTACGTTCACACCTTTGGAGGCAGCTGAAAAATTTCTTTCTCTGCTTCTTCCTAAATCGAAAAACCCATTGCAGAAATTAATAGTCGGTGAGCCAACTCTTAGTGCGCGTTGGCGGGATAATTATCGCAAAAACATTCGCACGATTCTTGCGAATCTTGGATACGACGCACCAATTTTCTTCCCAGAACCATTCGCCGTTTATCACTATTTTCGAAAAATCGAAAATGCTATTTCAGATTCCACAGCAGCTCAAACTATTCTGGTGATCGATTTCGGAGGTGGCACCTTCGACTGCTGTGTAATTAGAACCAACAAAACTGGCGAGCTAGGTAAAGGGGGGGCGCACTCGAAACCTCTCGGAGAGAACTCTGTTGAGGTGGCCGGTGAGGCCTTGGATATTCGCCTATTGAACTTGGTTCATGCCAAAGCTAAAGCTAGCGGTGTGTTGTTCAAGGACGACCCAATCATACGTGCAAAACAGTCTGCACAGTGCTTGTGGACAATTGAAGATGCCAAAATTTTTCTATCAACAAAAATATCGGAAAATAATTTGGTCGGATCTACAGAGCTGTCGAAACTAACGAGAAAGATCCGTATCCCTGCTGGGTGTTTTCACGCCAATGAAGAAATTAATACGGAGCTAACGGGAGAGGAATTCAAGGAGTGCATTATTTCACTTTGGGATAATGAATGGGGGAAAACCATTCTGCGCTGCCACCGTGATGCTGAAGAAAAACTTGATTCGAAAATCGAAAAATACGACTACGTGCTGATTGCGGGTGGCTCGGCGCAACTTCCTTTCCTTGAAGGTCTTGTCAGGCACACATTACCCATACAGACAGAGACCTCAAAAATTCTGACGGGGGGACAAGCTGGTGCATCTGTAGCAAAAGGTATTGCCGTTGAGTGCATGGAGCAAGCTAATCGTCACCCAAGTCTAGTCCGGCATCAGTTAGTTAATTGTCTATTAAGTAACATGTACATACGAGTTGGGAAAAGCAAAGCTGAGAAACTCAAACCTAAAATTAGATTGTCCAACGCTGTTAACAACAATGCCCAAGGGCTAGTGTACAAGTCCCCAGGAATCATGGAAGAAAGAACAATAAAGTGCACGCTAGAGCTAAGACAACCCCCGAAAGGTGCCTTTCACTATTGGTTTCACAGCAGTGAAACAGGTACTGAAGATCCGATTAACCCCATTACAAGTGTTAGAATATCAGGGAGTAGGTCCGTAGATAGAAAAGTGGCGATGGAGCTTTTCATCGAAGAGGACGGTACCGTATTCCCAAAATTCACCTTTACCCACCATGGGCGTACTCCGGAAGAAAAAAATGGCCAGCCGTTTTCCCTAGGTACAAAGCTGCAAGAGGGAAGCGTATTTCTTGGTGTGGATTTCGGCACTTGCAATAGCTATTTGGCAAGTTACTTCGTACCTTTTCACGTAGTAGATCAGACAGCATACCCTAATTACGAAATAGGGAATGAAATACGTACTCGCCTGCTAAAATTAAATGAGAGGTGTGTTTCCCTAAACGAATCGCAGGTCTTGACAACAAAAACTCTTTTAGTAAACGCACGAGAACTAAAACTCGATTTCATATTTCACTCCAATAAAATTGAGGGAAATAGGCTATCTAAGGGTCAAACAGAACAAACTCTTTCTTCGACCAACAAGGTTAAAAGTAAAGACCAATTAGAAGCTATTAATCTGAGAGAGGGTTTTACCCCGTTTCCACAGACGGTTTAGTTAAGAGTAATTTCTTCTGATTCTTCGCCTCAAGTTTGCGCCTCCTGCGCGGATTATGGAACCGTTCAATGTAATCAAAAATGTCTGCCCTGGCTTCAGCTCGTGTCAGGTAACGACGTCGATGTACGCGCTCACGTTTGAGTAAACCAAAGAAGCCTTCAGCCGCTGCATTGTCGGCACAGCTGCCCACAGCACTCATGCTACACACCAGATTATGTCCTTTCAAAAATCGTTGGTACTCTTCACTGGTGAACTGACATCCACGGTCTGAATGCAAAATAACGGGCATATTGTCTGTACGTTGCCACAAGGCCATCAATACGGCCTGGATAACCAGATCGCGTGTCTGCCGGTGGCTCATTGACCAACCAACAACAACTCCAGAATGCAGATCGATCACAACGCACAGATACAGCCAGTGCTCAGCAGTGCGAATGTAGGTGATGTCAGTCACCCATTTGGTATTCGCTTGCGCCGCTTTAAAATTACGCTCCAGTTGATTGCGGATGCCCACGGGGCGGTGACCCACAGCTTTCTTTTTCCAACGCCTTTTTTGTGGAATGCCTTGTAGATCGTTTCGCCGCATAAGCCGGGCTACACGGTTTTCTCCACATCGTATGCCCTGGTATTGCAACTCTTCACAGATGCGTGGTGCACCCATTACCCCATCGCTCTGTGCATGCACGTCTTCGATCTGCTTAAGCAACTGCACATTAGCCAGATCGCGTTTGCTTGGCTCTCGACTACGCCAATCGTAGTAACCAGCACGTGACACTTTCAGATTACGGCACATCATGCGAACAGAAAAGGTATCGCGGCAACGATCAATCATGCGAAATTTCATTTCGAATCCTTCGCGAAGAACACTGCCGCTTCTTTTAAAAAATCACGTTCCTTCTTAACCCGAGACAACTCTCTTTTTAATGCAGCCATTTCCTCATCACGGGGTTTACCTTGGCCAGGGAATGCTTTGC
>JAJFMM010000120.1 GCA_021772165.1 Chlamydiota bacterium
CCTTGAGAAGGCCCAAGAGTTGATTCGGTACCAACCGTGAGAGTTGAGCCCGCTAAAGTTAGTTCAATCAGTTTATTTGCTTGCTGTAAGTACCACTTAGATTGCTCATCAGAGTATGTGAGATCCCAGTTGAAAGACCCAGCAAGCTGTCCTGCCAAGGCTCCAGAAATAGTGATTGTTTCAATAACATTTGACTCAGTATTTATTAATGAGGCGTTGAAGAAGGGAGATGTGGTTCTTGGTGTAACGGCTAGATATTTCCTAGCGGTTGGATTGTGCTGAGACATGATTGTGCCCTCTCCACCGACTATGGACATGTTCATTCCGGTGTCAGCAGAAGGTATCGTCGCACTCACTGTGCGAACATCACCATATGATCTTTGAGATATTCCGGATGGAAAGAGTGCTAGTCCCACAGTTGTTGAGGTTAAAGGCTATTGATATATTATCACATTCTTAAACTTTTGCGATGGAAGTGATGTTTCCTTCAGAATTATAAGTCGGCGTCCAAGTTGAGGTGCCGTCTGTATAGCTCGATATTCTTCCAGAAGAATAAGAAAATGTGTAGGTGACAGATTGATCGACATCGACCGCAGTAGCTATTGTACCATCTGCATTATACGTGATGGTCACATTTCCATCCAGCACCTTGCTCGACGCGAAGTCACCACCGACGGTTTCCTGTCTCTTGAGAGCAATGCTTGTGATCACACCACCAGCTGCCACAACCTCAGCTATCCTTGCGTGAGTTGTCAGGAATCCAGTTGTGTTGACCAAAAGAGTACCGGCATCACTGATCTGTATATAGTTCGTAGCGGCGTCAGTAATGGCCTGCTCTGTGATACCAGCGTAGTCTTGGATGATACCACCGACATTTGCAGTGAGCGGTGCGATGTCGACAGCAAGATTACTGATTCGAATATCATCTACAAGGATCTTCCCAGCTCCGATTGCTGCGGTTACAGTGTAGACCACGGCCACATAAGTCACTGCTGTCATGACGGGTGTACCTGTATCGCTCATGGCAGAGATGAGCATTTTATGTCGTTGTTTCCAATTACCAAAGTCAGGATTCGTGAGTGAGATGGCAATCGATTTATAGTTCGAGCTATCCGACCCTATTCGAAACTCAACACTGGTAATTGAACTCTGCAGATCGAAGTCATGCCAGAGGTCTAGTAGTGCATATTTCTTGGCGCTGTAATCAACAGAGCCTATTGTTAGCTCGTTTGTTGACACACCTACTCCAGTAGCTCCTAGCTTGAGCGAGGCGGTGCCTTCAAGGAACTTTGTGGTGTCGATAGCCAAAGGGGTGGCAACACCGCTTACAGCCCATCCTGTGATCGCGTCACATGAGTTTATTTGAGACCCTTTACTCTCTCGAACCTGACCACGATCAGTGCCATTGGCTCGAATATCATCAAACTCAAGGTTGATGTCTTCCATGCGAACAGCTCGCATTGGATCAGCTACATCCCATTGTGTTGAAAATTGTCGGCCTATTCCTAGCATTTGGAGTGATTAAGAATCAAGAATTGTGAATGTTGCGTTGATGGTCAAACTCTCGGTTGCGGTCATCGTCTCGTTAATATTAACATGAGAAAGGATGAATCCGCTATCAGCAACACCAGTACCGTCTACAAAAACACCAGCTTCGAGGTAGGTGTTCCCACCAACTTCAGCGCTACCGAAGAACTTGTCGAGGTAGGCTACATTGAAGAAAGCATTTCTATCAGAGAAATCAGCTCTAAGAGTTTCATTTCCAAGCTTGGTGTCAGCAGCAGTGGCAAGAGTCGAGTCATCTCCGAGGGCAATTTTATTGGCTTGAAAGGTTGGTACAACAGCAACACCTGAAATGAGGATTGCCAGTTGGTTTCTAAGAAGGGATGGAACAAGATTGTGGTATTCAGTCTTTTGACTTATGGCCAGTTCTGCGAGCCCTGAGTGTTCCTTGAGTAGCTCTAGAACTTGTTTTGCATATTTTCCTAGCCTGAGGTCCTCTAAGGTAAACACGCCCTTGAAAACATCCTTCAGGAGCCTTAGAAGAGAGACGTCATCCCACTTCGTGAAGGTGTAGTTATTCGAGAATTGAGAGGACTCATTTATTTTCATGTCTTGATTTTAGCATTTAATTGACTTCACAGAAACCAACGATGGCATCTTGGCTTGTAGAAGGGCTTGGTCCGTCTCCAGTAGCATACCAGGGAGCCTCTAATTTAGTGAGTGTGTACTCTTCGTCGAGATTTATCACCTCGTCGTCATTCACAATGATGTCTACAATTTCATCGACACCAATAAGGAGATCATCAGTTTTCTGGAGAAGAAGCTGGAAGAACTCTATGATCCCAAAGAGAGTGCTTGCACACTGAACTTTGTATTCAAATCTGTGATTGTAGACTTGCTTGGCACTCACTGATTGAACCAGAAAGCTGTCATCAACATTCCTTGAGGTGTCCTTTACAGAAAGCAGCTGACCAGCTCTGAGGCCTTGTTGATCTGTCGAGAAGTTGATTGTGATGATCGGGTTCGCATAAGCATTGAGCTCAGCATTCGCTCGTTCTCTAGCCTCATTGAACGTTTGAATTCCGAGGTCAGTGATCATAGTTCCGTCAAATATACCATCGCCACCAGTGAGAGCAGCCATTGAAGAGATTGATCCAGGATGACTAGCACGTACTCGAATAGGCTTAAATGGCAAGTATCTAAACCTGAGGATGTCTCCATCCGCAGGAGTAGCAGCGCTGGCAGTTCTGACAAACTTCTCATTGAAGTTGTAAACATAATCAACCGTGGTCTCATCAACAAGGTTCTCAACACCAACCGTCTTTACTACAAATCCTCCGCCACTATCAACAGCTATCTCGAAGTCCTTTGGCTTGTAGTCGAGTGGCCATGATGTCATTTGCCCATCATTCACGAGCTTCTGCTCGTACGTGGCAGCAGAAGGGGCTTCACCACCTCTAATCGTCTGCCTGTTCTTTATCTGAGAAATATCAGGTGTAATCTTAAGGTTCCTATAGTTCTTGGTGACACCAGCTTCGATATTCAAAGGTGCGGCGTGCTCGTTCTGCGGGAAGAAATACAGGTCCTTGTTGTAATCTATGTACCAGAAATACCCCAAAAGCTTGGATAGCTTTTCAATTGAGACCGTACATTTCTTGTACTGAATCCTGGTATCGTCAAAGACTCGAGGACCTCTCTCAACGTTGTTCACAGAGAAGCCACCAGCATTTCCTGTCACACTGTCGATTCTGATATCTCCAAGGGTTATCGGTCCAGTTGCTGTGAAAATAACAGCTACGTATCCAACAGATGAAAGATTGATTGTACCTGTCTCGGTGGTGAAGTTGTTATTCTTTGAGGTCCAGTTCAGCCAGCAATCCTCACTTAAGTCGGAAGGCGTAACCTCCCATTCGTAATAATTCGAGCTATCTGTACCCATCCTCAACTTGAATGAGGTCATCTTTAAAATGTTTCCAGCAATAACCTTGAGCCAAATTCTCTGGCGATCATACCCGGTCATATCCACAGGAGTGAATGTTTTTTCATATGTTGCTACTCCAGCTCCAGACGCTCCGAGGTTCAGGCTGAAGTTGCCAATAACTCGATCAGTATTTGTAGTCTCTGCTATAGCCACACCGCTCTCTGTCCAGTCGGCAGTGTCACAAGTATCAAGAATCCGTTCTGCTAGGTCATCACTGACAAATTCGTTATTGATTCGAGAGATGATTTCTAGCGGGTACTGATCCTCAAAACTCTCTACAACCAGCTTTCTGTTGAAAAGAACCGAGTAATCTCTGGCCTTTATCTTTGCTGTAGTATCACCAGCATATCCAAGATCGTCTTCAGGAGTCTTGAGGATGATTCCTCCGAATAACTTCTTTCCCAGTAATGCTTTGTCAGCATGAGACTTCCTCGTTGGTCTTGTGAATGTGATCGTCTTGGTAGCTGTGGTGACAGTTAGAATGGTAATGATCTCTTCGCTCACAGTGTTTGGAGAAAGAAAAACCTCATCACCAGCTCTGAACACCTCTTCATACTCCATCAAGTCATCAACGACCATAGAAGAAACTCCAGACGAATATGCTTGAACAAGCTTTCCTCCAAGGTAGTATTCGACCTCTTGACCGTCTGCAGGGGTGAAATTCAAGAACCTACACGAAAATGAATCGGGTTTATTGTTTAGCTGAGTTTTGATGGTAACTGTTTTCTGTTCCAACTCAGCTGTCTGATCAACGTTATTTACGAAAATTTGTTGAGCCATTTTTAGAATCCAGGAATAATTGTACCGCCTTTCAGAGACACCATGATCATATCGCCAACTTGCTGAGCGAACTCTTCGGTGCCAACAAAGGTGTCTACAATTATCGTTGGACCACCACCGCCTTCTAATCCACGAGCGACATTCGCTTGTTGAGATTTATTCAAGATAAGCTCTCCAGGGCTTACTCTAGCGGTTACGCTGTCTTGAGAACCTACTCCAGGAACGATACCACCAGTTTGGAAGCTCTCGATAGGAAGCAATGCTATTGGTTCGATAGGAGTGACAAAGGGAAGCCTGTTGTATTGAGCAATCAGGAAGTTGATCTTTCCGATGATGAAATTTATACCAGTCAGGAATACGTTCTTAATACCCGTCCAGATACCAGTAAATGTCTGAGCTATAGCGCTTCCCATTCCTGTGAAGACGCCTTTGACCAACTCTACACCACTCATTATCATCCCTGTGAACTCCTTCCATTTCTCGCCGAATGTGATCTTTATTGAGTCCCAGGTGTTTGAGAAGATCAGTTTCACGGCTTCCCATGACTGAGTCCAGAATACCTTGAAGGCATCCATGAACTTTGTGTACGTTGCTTTAAATGTGTTGAAGAATTTGATAAGTCTTGCCTTTGCTAAATCCCATGTCTTCTTAAAGAAGTTGAGGATCACTGTGAATTTCTCCATCCATCCAGGGACCAACCAGTCGAAAAACGTGATCAGTAAGCCAACGAATACAGCTAGAGTGACTTCAAGGAAACTTGTAATACCTTCCCATATGGTCGTAAAGAATTCAGAGATCGCAGTCAGAGCCGAGAAGAATGTTTCTTTTATGATGTCCCAGTTATTGATAACTAAAAGGACTACCTCACTAAGTCCGAATGTCATAAATCCAACGATAGCCCTTATGGCAACATCGATGTGCTGAACAATAAAATCCCAGGTAGCCATCGTTACCTCTTTAACCTTCTGCCAGTTCAATATCAAAAGAGCTATGGCAGCCACTATTGCAGCAATTGCCAGAACAATAGGATTTGCGAGAAGAAAAGAGAAGGCAGCAGCTACACCGCCAAGTACGATCTTCAGCGTACCAAAGAGCGCGATCATCTTCCCTACGATAAGGAGGATAGGCCCAGCAGCAGCAACGACCAGAGTGGCGTTGACGATGAAGTCTTTCCATCCTGGACTCAGGTTATCAAGCCAAGCACTCACTCTTTGGAAGGCGCTGCTCAAGAGATCCATTCCAGCGATAAGTTTTGGAAGAACAATTTCTCCGATCTGGATCAATACAACTTGAAGCTGGTTCTTGAAGATCTGCCATTGAGCCGTAACCGTTTCTTGTTGCTTCTCGAATGCCTCGTCTACAGCCCCGATACTATCGGCCATCGATTGCATGTTTGCATCTAATTCACCAGAGAGCGTAGTCAACAACGGCATCACACCACTCGTGGCTCTGACGTTATTAAATAGGGCCTTCAGTGGGATATTACTAGCAGCAGCTTGTTTCTTGATATCTTTGAGGGACTGATTCAATCCTCTCTCGGCAATAAGAGTTTCGGCAGAAGCGAATCCAAGATCAGAGATAACCTTTCCTAGATCTTCACTTGGTTTCTGGAGTCCTGTGAAAGTAGCTTTCAATTGAGTGGCTACCACATCAGCATTTCCAGTAGTACCTACCAAGGTGGTGAATGCAGCAGCAAGCTCTGTTTGAGATACTCCGAGTTGATTGGCGATAGGAATAGGAGCTCCGATAGCGTTTGCCACCTCTTCGAACGTGGTGACACCCTTCTTGTTGATTTGGAAAAGAAGATCAGCAGCAGCAGCAGAACTGATACTTTCCTCACCATAGGCTCTTGTGAGGAAGTTCACAGCCTTGATCGCTGTTGCCGTATCAGTCGCACCAGCAGTCGCTAGCTTTGCCGAATTGGTCACAAGGTCAATACCCTCAGCGCCTTTCTTCCCAGCTGATACAGCAAAGAACATGGCCTCAGTAAGTTGATCCAGTGATTGAGGTGTTTCTTTTGAGAGGCTGAGTAGGGCGTCCTTATAGATACCAATAGGCTGATCGGACTCATCCAGAAGAGTGTTTATATTCGCAAGGCCTTTCTCGAATTGAGCAAAGGCCTTCACACCAGCACCAGCCACTAAAGCAATAGGCAGAGTAAGACTGGTCGTCATTTGACGCCCTGTACGAGCGATACTATCGCCAGTTTTCTTAATCTTCGCGCCGATGGTCTGGAGTTTCCCAGACGCTTTGTCGACGACTCCTATTACAATATTTAGTGCTTCATCTGCCATATTTACCTTGTTTACGGTCTGCACGATGCTTTCTTCTGATCTCTTCCGCCTCTTGGTGGGCAGAGATAGAATTCATTATCATGCTGAAATGATCATAGTATTCCTGAGGGGTTTCGTAGAGAAGCTGATGGATAGTCCATTTAAACTTCGAACACATGTTGAAGTCTGAATAATACTGTAATGCCTCCTTCTCTACCTCGGTGTAATCTGACTTTTTCTTAAACTTATTTTCAGCAAGCATCGCGTACACCTTCGCAACGCCTACTCTTTTTTTTTGCCCATGGATACTGATGCAGCCTCAGCCTTTAGCTCCTCAACCGTCTTTCCTGAAGCGGTAGCGAACATGAGAGTAAGATCGTCATCTGTGAGTTGATCAAGCGTTTGTTCACTGATCGGAGCAGGATTTCCATCCTGATCGACGAGATTCCATTTCTTGATAGCTTTCTCAAGAACAGCGGTTACCTTCTTCATATTCTCGACAGTTTTGTCTTCATGAAGCTTGTTGATGACTCGAGCATCAGCTACGAGGATCTTCTGATAGATCTCTACTTCTGACCCCGGAAGGCAAGAGAGTTCAACAACTTTGGTAGGGCGTTTTACGTCTGCCAGGGAGACACTTGGCTTAGCCATGGTGATAAGAATGAAAAAAATAAATAATGGTGATAAGTAGGGGGGTTGCAATAGCGCACCCCCCTATTTCAATTATGCAGCGAAATCTGCAATAGTAGTAACTAACTTGATTGAAGTGGCTTTCGCATCCGTCGCATCGAAGAAACATTCTCCTTCAACTTCAGCTACGTACAGCTCGTCTTCTCCAGTTGGAAGCTCATAAGCAGTGTACCGAAGATCTGAGATTTCAACTATGATTTCAGGATTTCTTGATCCAGAACCGATGATTGTGTTCTCATCCTTGATGTTGATCACAACAGCCTTACGAGTAGTGTTCAAGTAACGATCACGATCTGTTCGGTTTTCGAAGTACCGCTTGAACTTGAGTTGAGAGCTGGCGCTCTTTGGAGCTACAACACTAGGAGTCTTTCGAAGTGATCCATATCGTTCTTCGATGTTATTTCCGTATGTGAAAGTCCAATCCTCAACGTTCTCAGCAGTTGCAGAAGTAGCAGCGGCTACAGTGTCTCCGAATCGGAAGCTCACCATATCGAAACTGAAAAGCTTCTGTACAGAGTAACTTGGAGTTAAAGGAGCGAGCTCCACACGTCCTCCAGCAGCAACAGTATAGGAGTTGTCCAATGTTGCTATAGTGACGGTGTTGTTGGTGGCACTGAGAGCAGAAATAGGATCTGTCTCTGTATTTGAGTCGTCAGTGATGATTACGCTGTCGGCAGTCGTTAGACCTTCAACGTCCTCAAGACTCACAATAACACTAGCTCCAGCACCAGAATCTGTGAGCATTCGAGCTCGTTGGAAGATACCGATAGACTTGAGAGTGATGTTCATCATCACGAGACTATCGCTTGCTGAAAGCTCAAGAGTGTCTACGTAAGCACCAAATGCTCTGTTGATCTCAAAAGCGCTACCAGTGATGTCTCCTTTACCTTGCTCAACAGTGAGAGCTTCAATCTCATCATCCGTATCGAATTGATGAGTGAACGTCCCGTCACCATTGTTGGTGATTGATGTTGGAAACTTGAGAGCTGATCCGAACCAGTAACCTGCCTCGAGCCAGTCGAGCTCCATGTTGAAAGCTCCAGAAGTATCCTTTTTCCCAGCAGTTGCTGTGATAGCTCCCCAACGGGTTGCTTGGATAGGCTTGGAGATTATGACCTCGAGGTTTGCACCTAGGTCGCCATCCTTATAGTGGATGAAATGTGTAGGCTGGATAGCTGTACCAGGAGTCGCCTCCTTGATAACCGCTAGATAACCTGATCTTGTACTTGCCATGATGTAGGGTTTTTATGAGATAAAATTATTCAGCGTCTTCAGAAGGAGTCTCCTCCTCTTGAGCCTTTCGACGCTTTGCTTCAGACTTTGAAGCGGATTCTTCGAGGATGGGACTTCTACGGAGTGCTTCCGCTTGAGCCTCATTCTCAGCAGTGTGAGACTCACCAGCTGCAATCGACAGTCCCAGCTGAGGGAAAGTGAGCAGTCGGTCAGTCTTGTTTGTGAACGTAGACATTGTGATAGGTGATTAAGTAGTATTATCGATTGCCGACTTGCACGGCAGTGAGCCCAATGATGACCTCGTAGGCTGGGAACTTTCGTTCCTCAGTCCTTTGGTATGCGACGCTGTTGACCGTAATGCCTTCGCAAGTCTTCGAACCTCCATCAGGAAGTTGTTGGTTCTTACGAATAAGCCCTATGATGCAAGCAGCAGTCGTCTCAAGGTCAGAATTTTGGATCTCGGTGGTCTTTACAGCTTCTTGAATCGCATGGACAGTTGGTTCCGTGGCAACATCATATGGTTTGTTGAAAATGTCCTTAGCATTATAGATAAGGCGTATCTCAATCACATGTTCCTTTTGGTCGTACCGAGTACCTCTGTTGGTGTAATTGGTCCCGGATGGGTTCACAGTTACACAAGGCATGTCGTCCTCTGGGATTTTCTGCGGATCCCCATAGATAACTTTGGAGACTCCAGGCAGTGCTGCCGCTATTATGAGCCGCTGTATGGCTCTTAGGATTTTATCCATCGATCAAGTAAGTAAGTAATGCCTATAAAGGCGTTTGAGACCCATTTCCCGTTTATTTCAGCGACGTTGTCGTTGATCTTCCGGGATTGAGCGCATTGTGGATGTCGGTCTGTATGAGTCGAATGATATTCGTTCGACTACGGTTGTCGAGTTCCAGGAAGGCTCGACGTGGGATCTTCCTCCTTGGAGCATTGCTCTGGTGGTATTTCCCGTACTGATTCATGAACTTATTGGTGACGGTAACATTCTTCCCTGTTACGACCTTCTTGGTCATTCCTGATGAAAGCTTTCCCGATCCTATAAGAGGCTTGGAGCTAAAGCCCTTTTTGGCCTTAGATCTCACAGTTGCTGGAGCGAGCTTAGCCCACGGGGGAGCCGTTTCGATACCAGAACCTGAGGTAGAGAACAAATGCTTTGATCTATTGATGACAATGTCACCAGACCTCTTGAGGAAGTTTCCTTTGGCAATTTTAATTTTACGCGGAAGTTCTAGACCCAGGAACCGGGCTAGTTGTTTTTCACCCTGCAAGCTGAATTGAACTAGAAATGCCATAATTAAAATTCTTGATCCATTGAAAACTTTCTCTCAGTTGTGCTGGCAGCGTTTGGACTGAACTTAATCGATCCGCTTTCTACCATAGTCATTTGCTCATTGCTACTGTCGAGCAGAATCTTGGTCTTGTCAGCCAAGTCCTTAAGAAGCTGTCGACCATTCTCCAGCTTCCTCTCTCCAGCGTCCCTTGCCCCATCGTCGTATCCATATTCCTTTTCCAACAGAAGACCAGCTGCGAGCTGTCGGCTGACAAACTCTATAAGTGCTGGCGTCTCAGACAGAGGCATAACGTAAACCCTAGTGAGGGTTGCATCTATTTCCGCATCGGCCTGAACGATGTATCCATCGATAAGGGCGTCGGTTACGTTTGTGTTCTCTTCGAACCCTCCCTCTGCTCTGACGTTTGCTGTTGTTGAATATGGCATAGAGATTATTTAAGGATCTTTGTATTACCGTCTTCATCCAATTTTCCTTCATCTGGAGATGTTGGAACATCTTTCCCGCTGCGAACCTCTTTACCTTTCTTGGCACGAGCTTTTTTTTCCGCAGCCATAACTCCTTTTTTGTAAGTAGTCTCATTGCAAATAGCGCCAGTGGCTACAAGCCTTTCAACTCTTTCAGGAGCAGCTTCCAAGGTGTCACCTTCGACATAGCGTTTCCCATCATGCTTGATGGATCCGCCTTCGGTAACGATGAACTTTTGTAGTTTAGTGTCTTCAGACATGATGATTGTGATTATAAGTTAGAAATAGTGATTTGGAAGGGGCTACAACGCCCGCAAAGGCGATTCACCCCTCCCAGTAGGAGCTACGAGATAACGTCCTCCATAAGGTAACCTGAGACGTTAGAAGTCAACAGTTCATCTTGGATCATAGAGACCTCAATGAAAGTTGTCTTTAACTTCTCTTCGTACCATTGGAACGCTTTGAACTCTTGATTTCGGAAAATGTATCCGAAAGCTGGAGTGTCAATCGATCCTTCCGCACCTGGATTGAATCCAAGAACGACATGCTTCCCCCATACATCAACGTATGTTTGAGTAGCATTTCCTTCCTTGCTCAATGTGTAGACAGTCTTAGGAATCATTACTTCCAGACCCCACAACATTGGAGGGAGATCACCGTCAACCAACAAGTCGGCGTGGGTGTATTTGATAAGATCACGAATATCAGCATCTCTCTTTACAACCTTTGAAACGGCTGAAGGAATGATAGCGAAATTAGGATCCATACCACCTGTTCCAAATCGAACAGCTTCTTTACCGTCATCGAAATCTTTTTCGATGCTTCCAGCAAAAGAGGCATTGTCCCATTGTGAAACTCCAGAGAGTTGCACACGGTTAGATGCAGGGTAGTTGGCTTGGGTAGTTAAAAGGGCCGCCACACGACGTTCCTGTCCAAGCAAGAGTTGACCAGTGACTCTTTTGGTTTTGCTTGTTTCCAAGCGGAGAACGCTGTCAGCGTTCTTGACTTCTCGATCAGTAACTTTAACTTTGAGGGCATACTCTTCACAAGAGTATGTGCTCTTAGAAACGTTGTAAGATACAGTTTTAGATTCTGTACCATCTGCTCGGAGGCCGTCTATGAAACGTAGTCCCATGTCTTTGTCCCATGTGTAGTAGATATCTGTCTCGTGCATAACCGGGATAACCGGGAACACTCGATCAGCGATCATACCCTTTGGGTGGTATCCGATGGATACGTTTGACAGGGCTGCGTTTTCATGTACTTCGTTTACTTTAGGCATAGTATTTGTGCATGAAGAAATAAAAAGGGGAAGAGACTAAGCGTGTACGACACCGTTTGGTGTAAGCATTACAGCGATTATATCTCCAGCTGCACCAGCAGCTTCTAGGGCAGTACCAGCGATGAAATCGCCAGCTGTTGACTTAGCAACAGCTCTACCGCTTGCATCAGTACCAACAACGGCACCAAAAGCGACAGCAGCACCAGCTTCTACCTTGATAACACCAAGGACGTCGACAGGAGCAGCGTCACCTTGAGCTGCAGCACTTTGCTGAGTAACTCCAAGCGGACGGTCAGTAGCAGCGTCACAGAGGTCAACCTGACCTTCTGTAGCAGCAGCTTTGACGAACCTGTACTTAGTAAGTGCTTCACCAGCTGCCAAAGGCAGAGTGAGCTCTTGTATTTCGTAAGCCATGATAGGTTTTGCTTAATGGATAAAAGTGGGGACTAAGCGGATTTTACAGTCTTGTATCCTTCGCTTAGTTTGATGAGTGCTTCCTCGAAAGGAATACCATCTTTTTCAGAAAGAGCTTTCGCATCTTTCGTGAGATTTACGTTGAGGACCTTCTCAGGTTCCATTCCAGCCTCAGCAGCAGCAGCACCATGTTCTTTGAACAAGTTACCGGTTCGGGTCATCTCGGAAAGTGCCTTGAATTCAGTGACTTGAGCGTCATTGAGAGACATAAGGAATTTTTCCATTCGACCTTCAGCGTTTGCTTTGGGGAGGAAAGCGGCGTCTTGGTTCTTATCAGAACAGACGAGCACACCAATGTGCGCTTGGATCTCGTTAGCTCGAACAGTTGCCCTTAAGGCAGCGTTCTCTTCGCTAAGTTTAATCTCTCGCTCGGAAGCCTGGACAGTACCTTCGCCAGCTTCAGGAGCTGGAGCAGGGGTTTCTGGAGCTTCAGGAGCCTCAGGAGTTTCAGGATCAGCGTCACCGCCTTCACCTTCACCACCTTCTGCACCTTCAGTACCTTCACCGCCTTCAGCAGGTTCACCAGCTTCGACTTTTTCTTCGATGCTTTCAGGTTTGCTTTCTTCAGCAGCTTGCTCTTCGTCGCTCATTGCAACGTAAAGGGCTTTTAATTCAGCAAACTCAGCAGCGGAGACTTTGTCTTTGCTCGCTAGTTCTGCCAGTTTTTCGGCATAAGTCATAGGACTTGAGTTATAGAGTAAAGAAAATTGCTCTCCATTTTCACTATCCATAGCTTTGCTCTCACTGGCCAAAAGGGGCTTTAATCCCTTAAAATAAGGCCTATTAGTGATCCCGCCGCCGACAAGAACATTGAAAAAGGTTTCATGAGTTTCGAGGTCTTCGTATATGAACGCCAGCTCTGGGCTGAAGTACCTATACACATTGTCTTTCAGCAACCGAATACCATCGGTTGTCCAATCGACCAAACCAAAGAGCGCGTTGCCTCGGATTACGAGCTCTTTAAACCAACCAACATATCCGCTAAAACTTTTATGTTCCACATCTATTCCAATGTCAACACCACGAGTGCCCTTGTCGAAATTCGACTTGAACTCTGTTAGATGTTGCTGATTCACCTCAAACTCGCCGTAGACAGGATGAACCCATTTACCAGTTTGTAGTACCATGATCTCATTGGATCCGTCTTCTTGAATTTCTGAGAAACCGAAAAAGGTTTTCATCTTACCGTTCTGTTCCGACTTGTTAGGTTTGTTCTTCATAAAGCATCAGATTTATTGATCTGATGACAGAATACCTATATTTGAAACGGAAGTCCAATAAGGACGATCTATATCTCGAAGAGAGTGAGTATCTGACCCACAATCAACACCCCGTACACATTGCTTTGCTGCACGCAATGCTTGAGCACATTGAAGTCTGCAAGGTCTATTTCAAGCTTCTCCTTCTCATAACACTGCTTAGCTATGATGTATTTCTTGATCTTCGTGAACCCATCTCCTGGATCAGAGAGAACAATATTACTAAGAGCAAGCCCTACCGTGAGATTCTTCTTTTCTACACTAGGTTTTTCCTCCTTGCTCTTCTTTCCCTTTTCTCCTTTCTTCTCCTTGCTACCTCCTTCATTCTTTTCCTCCTGTTTTGGAGCCTTAGGAACTGTAAGCGTAAGAGGGTCACCAGCAAGATTGGTGAGCACTGTCTTCAGCTGAACTGTCTTAGTGATGGAGGGCATAGTGATAATGATAAAAAATAAGCGTGATTATGATAGCACAAAAATCACCTTTATTCAATTGGCTCAATGTCCTTGATTCTTATGAAATTGGCGCTGATATCGAAATCATACGGGACTATCTCGTCGTATGAGTATTTCTTGAGCACTGGATAGCCGTTCTCGTAGTAGCACTTGGCAATCAGCTCACTGCAAATGAACTTCTTCTTGTTTCCAACCTGCTTGCTGGTGGCCTTTCTGCCAGTGAATATCATTCTCAACAGGCTGAACAAAGCCC
>JAJFMM010000013.1 GCA_021772165.1 Chlamydiota bacterium
TAAATCAAATATTTTTAAAACCGTATCGCGCTGCAGGGCGTTGATTGTTTCGAAAATAATGCTCTTCATTTTTTCCATCACAACGGAGTTTTTATCCAGAACAACCCCGTGTAGAATTGCTGAATATGTAGCATCATCAGGTTCTCTATCTTCAGCAACTTCGATAGTCAGTTTTTCATTTCGGTTCGCCAATTCCCATGCTTTTGCAAAAAATGTACTAGCCTGACAAAGATCTTCAACGATCGATTCGACTTTTCTATCCGCAACGTCATAGAAGAGGCTATGGATCTTTTGATATGGGTCTTCTGGTTTTTCAAATTGAAGAATACTTAATGCAGTTTCGCTTTCTTCCAATTCAATCAGAAAGGAAGATTTAGGGATTTGAGATACGACACCTTCCCAATGCTCGGGAAGCATATTTCTGGAGGGAGGGAAAATAGCTTCTAAAAGCTGGTGGATGTCCTGACAGAGATCAAAAAAGTGGATCTTATCCGTTTTGCTGATGATACGCACCATCTGCATGAAATCTTTAGCCTCATCCATTGCAAGCATGTCGCTTTGTGAAAACAGGCTCTGAGTCCCTTCCTTCAGCAATAAACGAAAAGAGTCTGTATCTTGGTTGGAAAAAGCCATTCGCAGAGGGCTGAAAATCAGACCGTTATCAAAATCCACCTTTGCGCCGGCCTTTAATAAAATAGAAATTGCTTGTTGATTGGAATGCATTGTTGCAAGTGTCAGCGGAGTTTTGCCGTAAAGCAGTGCGTCAACATCTACTCCCGCATTTATCAAACTTTTTATAGCCTCGGGGTTGTTTCGACATGCCAGGTAATGAAGTAGCGGTATGCCATTATCAAGAGTTCTGTTTACATCAAAACCGCATCGAATCATCTGATCATAAATTCGAGGATTGAAAATTGATGCTGGCCGTGCTAATTCAAGTGCAAAAGCTGGGGCAGCAGGAAAGAAGGGAATGCGAGCTACAATATGGGTCAAAATATATGGCAATGCAACGCGGATAGAGCAAAAAACGATACCTGTAATAAATGTATTAGATAATACGGAGAAAATAGGGTTCCCTAGATAGAAATCCCTCGCAATTGCCAACAACCCTACTGCGGCCATCCCTACATATCCGTTGTAAAGTGAGCAAAATTGCTGAAAAATAGTTGCAACCTTCTTAACGCTGGACAAGACGCCATCTGATAATGATGAAAAACTACAGCTTAAAGCTGAATTCTGGCAGGGTTCTGCGGAAATTCTCATAATTTTTCCATTGAGCACTTCGCATTATGGAAATGCGAAGCATCTCTCCTTAAGTTTATTTTTAGCTTGATTGCACTATCTGGTTGGCGGGACGCAAGTTCCTAATCTGAGGATGCTCTCCTCTACCAGCAGCTAATGCTTGTGAGGTGCTGTTCGCACCTTCTTCAAAAGCCGGAAGATAAAAACGTTGTAATACTGCACGACTTGCTTGATCATTCATAGCCATTTCTATTGGATTTCTATTAGCAAGTGCATACATTTTACTTATTAAAAAAGCTATAGCAGCTACGGTACCTACCTGAGAAGTTAAAGCCAATAATTCAGCATTCCAACAATGAAGAGGTTGGGGCGTTTGCCTGCAGTTAGTCGATTCTGCACGTTCGCTATAAAAATTATCTGCGAAAAATCCAATGCCTGCCACTACAGTAGGAAGAAATAGCTGTTGATAAGCCAAAGCATTGGCTGTTACTACAAACATACCACCTGCAACAGGATTTACTATGCATGATAGAATACTCTTTCCATAATCAGCAGTATTAATTACAGCATTTCTACCTTCTTGAGCAACGTTCTGGAAACCTCTATTCACCTCCTCAACCCCTCTCTTAACATCGTTTCTCACATCTTGTGAAAAGCCTGTTGCCACTCCAGCAGCTGCGAATAGCCCTGTAATTGAACTAATCATACCAGCAACAGCTAGTGCACCACCTGCCGGAGGACATATTACCGCCAAACCCGTGCCAAGAGCAGCCCCTACCGCTCCCGCGCCTATCCCAAATTTTCCTGTATAACTCATTTTATTATCTTGAATTTGTGCTGTCATTTTTAACCCTCTGTTTTAATTATACATTAAGATGCAATTGTTAGTTAGTTTCCGTTTAAATGAAAATATAGAAGACAAGGCGATTTATAGCAATTAAATGTTTATCGTTACTAACTAAAATTAAAACATCACCCTTACCTATCCGGAGAGTAGCGATACGCTGGAGTCTCTGAGAATCCAACCATAGGATCGATTGGATAGTTTGGCTTGCAGTGAGCGGGCATAATGCTCCAGTATTTACCCATTCCACTTGAAGGGCACTCAATTGAACGACCACCTTGAATTATTGTTAAGCTAGGGACTTTCGCAAAGATTCAATTAAGTTCTGAATTTCCCTTTTTTATTTCTCTGAGAAAGTAAAAAAACACCCTACCAACCTGGGGGTTGTTTTTGAAAAAAGTAAGTATTATTAGTATTAAAATGATTTTTATTTAATCTTTATAGTTAGGATATATAATATTCTCGTTTTCAACTAAATAAAGGGTTTAAAAATGACTACAATAACAGCAGATTCCTTCTTGGGCCGGGCCCAAGGTCTTTTTCAGCGTGGCCAAGATATTTTTCAGTGCAGTAAGCAACTAATAACCAATGAAGTAAAGACTAATTCATTTAACTCAGCATTGACGGCAATAGCAACTGCAATCCCAGTAAATGCCATAACATGGGGACAAGAACAAGGATACTTAGGAATGACACCTGCAACTGCAGTATCACTAACCGCAGCAACAGTAACCACGCTGTTACTTGCTGGAACAGCAGAAAATTACGAAATAATAGGAAATAGAGCGCTTAAGGTAATTGAGAGTGTTGCATTTGGTACAAATTTTCTCACAACTGCACATTATTTTCTTTCAGCTGCAGAAGGCGTAGAAAAAACCGCAGTAGGATCAGGATTACTATCAACATCATTAGTCACAACATTCTTAGCATCAGCGGTCCTTGGAGGATTCTCTAAAAATTTAGGAATAACATGCAAAGATCGAGTGATTATTGGAACAGGGGCCTTTTTGGGGCAGCTTCCTTGGGCGTATTCATTATGCTCTTTGCCAACAATGGCGTTGGTTAGCGCTGCTACGGCGGGCATTTTAACGTCACTGACACACCGGAACTCGTGAGAAACCGGTTGTGTATAAAAGGTTTTCCTTGGAAATATTGGACAGCTTAGTGCAATATGTCACCTATCATCATCTGCCCGGGTGGTGAAATTGGTAGACACGCCAGATTTAGGTTCTGGTGCCGTAAGGTGTGTAGGTTCGAGTCCTATCCCGGGCATACGGCGGTTGCAACGCAACCGCCTCTCTTATTCCTTAGAGTCTTTCTCATCTAGCTTCGCTAAAAATTCCTTCTGATACAGATCGTCTTTCTTCGAGTTGTAGCTGGTAAGAATAGATCCAATCTTTCTCTCAAGATCGCCCGACGGCTTTTTAGATGCAGCAACCAGCTGTCTCATATCCCAGCCCTTTGCCTGCAGAGAATCAAACCCTTCTGCGGCGAGATCGACTTTCTTCTTCAGATCTAGATCGCTAAAACCCTTAGCGGCGTCCTGCATTTTTGCGAGCTTATCCATGCCGAGAACAACCTGCTTCTGGTCGAGATCTGCGTCATCGCCAGATAGCCTCTGTGCATCTAGATGAACAAGCTTGAATTCATAGGCCAAATCGATTTCAACCAGCTTGCGCTCATCGCTATTGGCTGCCTGCTCAGGCGTGATGAAGCGTAGATTACTCAGGTAGCGCATCGCGTCCTGCCTCAAAGCATCCAGCTCAGTTGTCGCTGACTGAACTCGCTTGTAAGCAAGACCGGCTTCTTGACCCTTACAGAGCTCTTTCAGTTCCACATTGCGCTGCTGCAGAAGTGTTTTTGCAAGCGTCTCATAATGGCTGGCCAGATTCTTGAGCTGAGCATCTGCCTCAGGAGTTTGCCTCATCTCAGCAAATTCCTCGAGACGACCATTTTTTTTGAGTTCCTTGTAATCTCCTTCGAGCTCATCAAGGAAAGAATTGAATACCCCTTTTGCATAATCTGCTCTCAAAAGAGTCATGACCTCAGAGCCCGTTTCCGGCTCCGCTCTGGAAGCTATAGTCTGCTCTACAGAATCTACATTTCCTTCAACAGCAACAGCAGCTCCCCCTATACAAAGAGCAAGTCCTAGAATTGCAAAAACTTTCTTCACGAAGTGACTCCAAGGTTTAATTGCCCTCATGATAATAACAATCGACATTAAATAACAAACAATAAAGAACCTATCCGAATGAAATATTCCATCGACTTCCTCGATTATATACCGAAACGAACCCGAAGCCTTTTATCCGCATAAGCTCAAAGTTAATAATAATAATTTAAGGCCGTAGACCAATTTGTAAACGCCTGAGCATTACGCCCAGCTACGGTAAACCAAACCCCGGTAACTACACCAAGTTGTGAACTGAAATTGTATTCTAGCTGAGGCGCCAAGCTGTACTGAACACTCGATCCTTGACTCAGATCCTCAGGAAGCTCTGTTATTTCACTGAATCCCGGATTACCCTTAAAGCGAGTGCGCTTACTGAAGCTGGCCACCGCATCAAATGCCAATACCCACGATTGCGATAAATTGAGCTCGCAGCCAAAAAATACTTCAGCCGTTTGAGGTGGATAGACCCATCCATTTGTATCAAAAGCACCGCCATAGGCACTGAAGCCATGCACTCTTACCTTAGCGGATACCTCATACTGAAATACAAGCCGGATGTTCGTCCAATGATTGTCCCAAAGATGAATCAAATGAGAAAAAGCAAGAAAAGCACCTGATGTATAGGCGCCCTCTCCAGATACATCCGTTCCGGCTTGTTCAGGATCTAAACGCTCAAATCTCCCTGTCGGAAATGTTTCAAACAGTCCAAATCGAATGGAAGGCATCCAATGCCCCCTACTCTCCTTATGAAGCTGGAAGCCGAAAATAACTTCAAAATCACCCAGATTGAATGTCATGGACTCTTTCGATATGTGAAAAAACCATGAGGGAACCAGAGCTAAATCAAGCCAATCATTAAGGCCAAATTCTAAGAAAGTGAGAGAGTTGACGTTCCAGGAGGATCTCGGAGTAGAAACTTTTTCCCAGTTGTCATTGTATCTTGAAGTCTCGTAGTTGGCGAAAACGTAGGGTTCAAAATTGTAGTGTCCCGACTGAATATTAACCGCCGGCGGCGTTAACAGAGGCCCCGTAAACCAAGGCACCTCTTTACGCCCTACCTCGTGAGGAAGGATAGGAGGAGCCGCCCGCGACCATGCGGTACTTGCGATACCTACAAAAATAAGAGAAATCCACCAGCGCATAGCATTATCCAAGCCACTTATATATAGCTTAAAATTTAGTCATCCGCAATGATATTTCACTATGACTCTACTGCTATGCTTTCTATTAGCTTTTCAGACGACCTCAATACGACTCAATGATGAGATTCTCACCGTTGAATTAGCAAAGAGCGAGAATGATCACTACAGAGGTTTAATGGGCAGGACAGAGCTGTCCGATCAAGAGGGAATGTTGTTTATCTATGAAAAACCGCGCATCCTTGGATTCTGGATGAAGGGGACGAAAATCCCACTTAGCATCGGCTTTTTTGATGAGAATCAAGTTCTACTCACAGTCAAAGAGATGCCCCTACTTAAGAGGATCTACCGCAATCCTGAAGTGCACAGGAGCTCTCAGCCGGCTCTCTACGCTCTGGAAGTGCCAGCGGGCTGGTTTGAGCGGCATGGAATAAAGCCGGGCAGTCGTTTCGAATGGATTCAGAAGCACAACTAGCAGATTCACAAGCAGAGTCCATTTGCTTCAGAGCACTGGTAATACAGTCCCAAAAGCCAGATTCCTGCCACCTTCGAAACCATCGATGAGCAGAAGACTTAGAAGCCCATAGCTCGCCCTCAGGACAAGCAGACCATTTTCCTTTCGTTTCAATAACCCAAAAGATCGTATTCACAACTTTTCGCCAGGGAGCATGAGGCTTGCCTCTACCCCGCTTCTGTGGCTCAGAAAAGTAGTGCTTAATTGCATTCCACTGTTCTTCGTTTAAACCCGAGAATTCCATACAAATACACCTAATTAGTTATTATTTCCATTAGTCAATAGGTCTCCGTTACTAATCTTACCACCTAATTCACTAAAAGTCAAGAATCCCCTCTCCCCTTAAAACCACAAATCACTAACATTCAGCAACTTAATGTTAATTAAAGAGTTTACGTCAAATTTTATTTGTGAAATACCTAAAACCCAGTATAATGCGCCCTTTTTCCTCGAGGAACTTATGAAAAAGAACGCAAAAAGTCCCTGGAAAGTGTTTATCGCTATCCTACTAGCTATTATTGTGGGCTCGTGGGCTGGGCAGGATAAGGCGCTTTTCGGCATCACCTACTACTCCGTTCTTGACGTTTTTGGGGAAATCTTCCTTAAAGCCTTAACACTCATCGTAGTACCTCTCGTTTCCTCCTCGATCATCACAGGCATCTCGCGCATTGGCAATGAGAAGTCTTTTGGCCGGATCGGCGGCAAAATGTTCCTCTGCTACTTCGGCTCAACGATCGTCGCGATTCTCATTGGCCTTTTCTTTGTGAATCTACTCACTCCCGGTGCCGCTCACATCGCACCTCCTATTTCAGAGGGCCAAGAGGAAAAACTCGCACAACTACAGAGCCACGCAGCCGGAGGAGGCTTAAGCAACCTCGTCAAAGTGCTTATCCAGATCGTTCCTTCCAACATCGTCCTCGCCTTTTCGCCAGGGCAGATGCTCGGACTGATCTTCTTTAGCATGCTTTTTGGCTACGCTCTTTCTAAAATCGATGCAGGTCCGGGCGCAATTGTTCAGGGATTCTGGCAAGGCATCTTCCAGACCATGCTCCAGATCACACACATCATCATGAAGTTTCTACCTTTCGGGGTATTCTGCCTCGTTGGCAAAGTGTTTGCGACAACCGGCCTCGAATCACTAGCCTCGCTGGGACTCTTTCTCCTAACGATTGTCCTGGGACTCGCTACGTTTATGTTTGTAGCTCTTCCCCTGGCACTCAGACTCATAGGCAGAGTCAGCCCGCTGCGCCACTTCAAAGCGATGTTGCCGGCCCTTGTCACAGCCTTTTCAACAACGTCCACCTCAGCCACCCTACCCGTAACAATGGATTGCGTAGAAAAGCGCGCCGGCGTCTCAAACCGAGTTTGCGGCCTTGTTGTGCCTCTAGGAACATCCGTCAATATGTCTGGATCAGCCCTCTACGAATGTGTGGCTGCGATGTTTGTCGCTCAGGTCTATGGCCTCGACCTCTCCTTTGGAACCCAGTTTCTGATCGTGCTATCAGCTCTGATCGCCTCCGTCGGCGTAGCAGGCATCCCCTCAGGAAGCCTTGTGGCCGTCATCGTGGTCATGGGCGTCATCGGCCTACCTCCGGAGGGTATCGGCCTCTTTATCGCCGTAGATCGTCTGGTCGACATGTGCCGCACAACCGTCAATGTATTCAGTGATAGCGTCTCAGCGGTGCTCGTAGCCCGCCTTGAGGGAGAGAGCGTCTTAACCAGAGACCCACTTCCCATGGACACCTAACTTCTAACACAACCAACTAGAGACTTAACAATGACAATACCTCCCGTAGGATCACCCTCCGCTAAAATCATTTACACTCGAGCTGAACTAGAAAGCCTTCGCGAAGCCCCGAACAGCACGATGAAACCCAAAGACTGCAAAATCCCTCCAGAAATCGACGCATCTCTACAATCGCTAGATCAACACAGAGAATTTAAAATTAGATCAGTGATTCAATAATTCAACCCTTCAAAAATCATGATTACACACTCTTTTTCAGAAGCAGCTCACAACAGCGTTTTACAATCGCTGGAAGACATTCAAAAAGGCGATTATCTACAATCGTGGATACGCAGCCCTCTATCTCGCGTCTATTTTCTTGCTGATGCAGTCTCTAACGCAGTTCTGATCCCTCTCACTTGCATCAAACTCGCGTTTGGAGCCCTCCAAGCGTTCTACACATGGGGACATCAAAGCGAGAACTTCTGGCAAAGCACAAAAGAGCTGGACTATCGATTTTCGAGGCTCTGCTTATCAAGCTTAGGAGCGATAATCTCCCCAGCTACCGCCTATCATTTTAGAGATTTGCAAATATTAACAATCGCGGCTTATTTTGCGCTGAATGTGGTACCCCACAAAATCAATATTAAATTACCTGCACCACCATTTTCAGCAAATTGGAGTTTCTCTACACGCCTTACTTAAATAGTAGACAACTCCCTACCACATTGATATAGATCGAGGAAAAAGAGGTGTTATCTATGGCAAGAGGAACAGTGCGCTGGTTTAAGGAAGATCAGGGATTTGGCTTCATCATTCCCGATGATGGCGGAAAAGATATCTATGTCCAGAGCACGAACATTGAAACGCCGGACAAGAGTGTCTCTGACAATCAGCGAGTCGAATATGAAGCTACCCTCGGCAGAAAGGGGCCAGAAGCCACGCACGTCCGCCCTGTTTAGATAAATCAGATTAGATCTCTAGAGACCGCCAGAATGATCTCAATCAGAATCAAGATGATGATCGTCCATTCCAGGCGCGATGAGTGTCTGTGGTTGAGCTCATTGCCCATGATCTCATAGAGTTCATGCAGCAAATTCAAGCGTCGATTGAGCAGTTCTGCCCGCTTGTTGACATCGAGATAGTGGACCACCCGTCGATAAAAAGGCTCGAGCTCTGCATGATCCCAGAAAAATTCCGGCGTATCGAGAATATCAGAGTGCAAGTTGATGTAATTACGCTCGAGATAAAGATAGCCGATCTTTTTCGAAGTCTGCTTTCTCGATAGAGAGATCGTTCCTTTCTCAGCGAGATTTTTTGGAATCTGTTTAGAATTCTCAATCGTGCGATCGATGGCGATTTCAAAAACAGTCAATTTAACCGACTGCACCAGAGCATAGGAGATGGACAACTTAACAAGATGGTCCTTCTTATGTAACAGAATCCGATCTTCTTTAAGCCCCATCCGGCTACCGTAAGTAAATGCTAATTCGTCTAATTCATATTTCTCAAGAGAGTCTTTTTCAAACAACTTTACCGAAGAGAGGATCTTTAGCTCTTCTTCTTTCGTAAAGCCCCAGAAGACAACTGTTCCATAAGAAAAGTAGAAGATATCTCGTTTTATGCCCTTCTCATCTTTCGGTTGGATATGCACGATATCGCGAAAGAGCAGCACGGCGCCTGAGGTCTGAAGAAACTGAAAAAGTTGCGTGATCTCATAGGTCGCGCAGGTACAATAGGTGGAACAGCGCATAGAACAGATTAACACTCAAAATGGTTATAGATTATCCAGCTCCCGAGACAAAGACTTAAGAACTAAAGCGAGATTGTTTCGAATCTTTCCCGACAAGAGAAAGCGCATGGGCCAGGCAAAAGGACCTCGGATCTGCACGCTATAGGAAATTGAAGATCCCTTCGGCTCAACCGGAGCGACTGCATGCGTAAAAACAAGACGCACAAAAAGGCTTTTCCAGAGAATAGTAAAGTGCTGTCCTTTACTCACATCTAGGATGCGGTAAGAAAAACTACCTCGCCGATTTCCCTTCAAAGATCCTTTTTGCCCAGGAACGAATGTCTCGTCCATCTTATGGGTTTTTTGCCACAGTTTCCAAACGGCCTGCGGAGAGGCCCTTGTTTCGATCGTCGACTCAATCATAACTCTCATGTATAACCAAAATAGGAGATATAGGAAAAGAAAATGATCTACTGGCCGCTAAAAGCTCTCCTGATAGCCACGCTTCTCTGGAATGGCAAGAAAATGGTTCGCACGGATGAGGAGTGGCGCTCCCTTTTGGGGCGCGAGCGCTATTGCGTCATGCGAAAAAAAGCAACAGAGCAGATCTTTTCCGGCAACTATCTTCGCACTGAAACCGAAGGCACCTACCACTGCGCCGCCTGTAGACTCGCTCTCTTCGCATCTTCCGCTAAGTATGATGCCGGAAATGGCTGGCCCAGCTTTTCCGAGCCGCTCATCCAAAAGCATGTCTGGATCAAAAAGGATCAGAGCTTGCCATTCTTGCGCTATGAAGTACTCTGCCGCGGCTGCGACAGTCACCTGGGACATGTGTTTCGAAACGTAGATGACCGCTCTCTTCGCTATACAATCAATTCGATTGCACTCGATCTTCAAGCAGGTTCTGAATAAGAGATTTGATTAGCCGATGCCGCCCGCTCTCATGCTGATGCAGCACTTGAGCAATCGCTTTGTCTTCGACAGCTTCGGGAGCGTATTCAAAATGCACGCCGCTTAAAAGAGCCACCCCCCGCCCTACTTGGCAAAGAACGATTGCAGCTCCTCCCGTATCGGCATAGCGCGCCAACACTTCCACAGAAGAGAACTCCTCGGCTCGGCAAAAAACGCCTCCTCCCTGATAGAAGCAGTGCATCTTCTCATCACCGATCGATAGGCCAATCGCTTTAGAACCGATCCCACTCTTGTATTGAAACGGAGGAAAAGCCGGCCCTTGCACCGTGCCGGGAAAGAACGCGAGTTCTCTCTCCCCAAGCACCTCCAACTCGCCTCCCTTATCAAACTCAACAAAAGAGCCCGCGTAATAGGCGCCGGCACAGATCCCGAGATAGGCGCCGCCCTCATGAATAAAAGAAGAAATTTGACAATTCCCCTCGCCGGCTAGATCGCGGCAAAAGGGAAGATCTGCGCCGCCAGGCACAGCAAAAAGTGACGCATCTTTTTTCCAAAGACCGCGGCGCACATCTTTTGCCTCGATCCACTCAACAGAAGCTACAGATTCGAACATCCGAGTTGCTTGCAAAAGAGAAACACGGCCTATGCCGTCACCAGAATAAATAAATATTTTTTTCATAGCTCGTTACTATTAACAATAATGTTGTTGATTTCCACTAAATTAGGCAGTATCTATTTTAAAATCAATACTAACTTAAACTTAGGCCGGCATTTCCTCTTGTATGCATTGTTCAATTGCTATAGACTTGGAATTTAAACTAAAGGAGTTTCTACGGTGACAAGTTGGCCAACACTTCTCTTTATAGTAGGTTACCACCTACTTCTGTTCATCACAGTACCACTTTATTTGATGGACAAAACCCCAGCCCTGGGACTTCTGGTGCTTAGCGGCGTCCTCGTATTCATTACAGGACTCGGCATTACAGCAGGCTACCATCGCCTGATGTCTCACAAAGCTTATAAAACCAATCGCGCTGTTGAAGCCGTTCTCCTCTTTTTTGCCAGCATGGCAATAGAAGGAAGCGCCCTTCGCTGGTGCCACGATCATCGACTCCATCACGCTCATGTCGATACCGATCGCGATCCCTATTCGATCAACAAAGGTTTCTGGTATGCGCATATCCTCTGGATGTTCAGCAAATCGAGGGCGATCGATCTAACGCTCGTCTCCGACCTCAATCGCAGCCCTCTGGTTCGTTTCCAGCATCGCTATTACCTCTTCTGCTTCCTTGGAACAAATCTTTTGACCTACGGCATTGTAGGCTGGATCTTTAATGACTGGTATGGCGCCTTCGTATGGGCTACTTTAGCTAGAGTCTTCTCTCTCCACCACCTCACATGGTTCATCAACTCGCTGGCACACACCTGGGGCTCGCAGTCCTATAGCCGAGAGCATTCCGCGGTCGATAGCTATATCCTCTGCTTGCTGACCTTTGGAGAGGGCTACCACAACTATCACCACACATTCCCAACGGACTTCCGCAACGGCATCCGCTGGTACCATTTCGATCCAACCAAATGGCTCATCTGGACGCTTGCTAAATTTAAACTTGCATGGGGCTTGAAAAGAGTGGACGACGTCCGAATTACTCGTCAGCTTATGCAGGACCACTGCAAAGTACTTCTTGAAAAGCTTCAGCGATCCTACCATGGACAGAAGGATCAGCTCGAAGGAAAGGTCAAAGAGATTCATGAATCGGTCGTGCTTCGACTGACCAGCCTCCAAGATCTGATCACCGAGTCCAAAAAAACGGCTCGCGAAGACATGCGCAACTTAGCCGAAGAGATGAAAGAGGCTAAAAAAGCGCTGAAAGAAGAGTGGCGGAAATGGAAAGTCATCGTTCGTCAGATTGAGAAAGAAAAAGAGCACGCGACAGTAGCTTAGGGAAAAACTGGAGAACTCGCTTTTGCGAATCTTTTCATTTGCAAAAGCGAGTTCTCCAGACCCTTTTCAAGAGCGATATTGCATCTCTAAATTTGTCTTGCAATTTCCCTTTGTATCCATTCTCCAATTGCTCTAGACTTGGCAGTTAAACTGCAGTTTTTATCAAAGGAGTTTTATGGGATTCAATTGGCCCATCTTTCTATTTTTTTCAGGTTATCACCTGCTTCTGTTCATCACAGCACCACTCTATTTAATGGATAAAACCCCAGCGCTAGGTCTTCTAGTGTTCAGCAGCGCCCTCATGTTCATCACAGGACTCGGCGTTACGGCGGGTTACCATCGGTTAATGTCCCACAAAGCCTACAAAACAAATCGCCCCGTCGAAGCCGTCCTCCTCTTTTTTGCCACTATGTCAATACAGGGAAGCGCTCTTCGCTGGTGCAACGACCATCGGCTCCATCACGTCTACGTCGATACCGACCGCGACCCCTATTCGATCAAAAAGGGTTTCTGGTATGCGCATATCGTCTGGATGTTCTACAAATCGCCTAAAATCGATGAGAAACTCGTATCCGATCTGATGCGCAGCCCTCTGCTCCGCTTCCAAGATCGCCACTACCTTCTCTGCGCCACTGCAACAAATTTACTGGCTTTCGCTTTTGCCGGATGGTTATTCAGCGACTGGAAAGGGGCTTTCATTTGGGCTTTCCTAGCCAGAGTATTCACCCTCCACCATCTAACAGGGTTCATCAACTCGCTCGCCCACACATGGGGCTCTCAGTCCTTTAGCCGTGAACATTCCGCGGTCGATAGCTATATCCTCTGCCTACTGACCTTTGGAGAGGGCTACCATAACTATCACCATACGTTTCCAAGCGACTTCCGCAACGGCATTCGCTGGTACCATTTCGACCCGACCAAATGGCTCATCTGGACGCTTGCTAAATTTAAACTTGCATGGGGCTTAAAACGAGTCGACGATCTCCGCATCACTCGCCAGCTCATGCAGGACCATTGCAAAGTACTTCTTGAAAAGCTTCAGCGCTCCTACCATGGACAGAAGGATCAGCTCGAAGGAAAGGTCAAAGAAATTCATGAATCGGTCGTGCTTCGACTGACCAGCCTCCAAGACCTGATCACCGAGTCTAAAAAAACAGCCCGCGCCGACATGCACAACCTAGCCAAAGAGATGAGAGAGGCTAAAAAAGCGCTAAAAGAAGATTGGCGGAAATGGAAAGCTATCGTTCGCCAGATCGAAAAAGAGAAAGGGCAAGCTACCGCCTCTTAATTTCTTTAATTTTTTTTGGTGCCTGCTCCCCCGCAGGCACCTATTTTTATGTATAAAATTTCTTCTTCTTGGCAATTATGGTGTAAATCCGCTATAACCTTTGAGGTTTTGAATTTAGACTTTAATGACAAATGTAATTCCAGCACCCTTTGGTAAGTGGCGACAGCGTTTTTGGCCGATACACGCTTTCGAGCTAAAAAAAATCTTACCACTACTATTCATGAAATTTTTCATCTCCTTCACCTATGGCATTCTCACTGCCATGAAGGATGCTTTTGTCGTTACGGCAAAAGGGGGCGGCGCTGAGGTCATTCCTGTTCTCAAAGGCTGGATCGTCCTACCGTGTGCTCTTGTAGCCACTCTGCTCTACACGAAACTCACTAATATTTTTAAAAGAACGACCCTCTTCTACGGAATCATCATCTTTTTTGTTTCTTTCGTCTGCCTCTACGGGTTCGTCCTCTATCCGAATTTAGACGCCCTCACCCCTCACAGCTCAGCCGACTGGCTTCAAAGCTTCCTCGGGGAGCAGAACTCCCACTGGGTCGCGATCTACCGCAACTGGATGCAATCGATCTTCTTCGTCGTCGCAGAGCTCTGGGGAGGCGTAGTGATCTTCTTACTCTTCTGGGGATTCGTGAACCACATCTCCAACTTTGGAGAAGCGAAGCGCTACTATAATCTTTTTATTGCAGGCGGCGATATGGCCCAGATCTTTACGGGACCTCTCGTCTGCTACTTTACCCGCAGATTCCTCGGCGACCAGTTCCCTGTCGCCCTCAAGTTCCTCAGCTGCCACGTTCTGGTCTTCGGGATTGCGATCATGGCTCTTTACTGGTGGCTGAATCGCTATATCCTCACCGATAAGCGCTTCTACAACCCCGAGAGACACGGAGTCCCTCTCAATGCAAAGACAAAACTCTCTTTGAGGGAGAGCTTGAAATTCATCGTCAACTCGAAGTACCTGCGCTGTATCGCTGTTATGGTCATCGCCTATGGCCTCACGATCAACCTGGTCGAGGTCACCTGGAAAGCCAACCTCAAAATCGCCTACCCGGATACCGGCTCCTACCAAGGTTTCATGGCCTCTGTCAGCTCCTCTGTCGGCATGTGTTCGTTTTTCATCACGACACTCTTCAGCGGTATGATCATAAGGATGCTGGGCTGGCACTTCTGCGCCCAGATCACCCCGATCATCGTCGGTTTCGGCGCCCTGATCTTCCTCTTTCTCTTCCAGAACCAGGAATGGCTCGCGCCCTATACGAGCGCGCTAGGACTCTCTCCACTGATGCTCATCGTCCTTTTTGGAGCCTTTCAGAACATCTCGAGCAAGATCTGCAAATACGCGTTTTTCGACTCAACAAAAGAGATGTCCTACATTCCGCTGGATCAAGAATCTAAGGTGAAAGGAAAAGCGGCTATCGACGTCGTAGGAGCTCGCCTTGGAAAATCAGGCGCAGCATGGATTCAGATCGCCCTGATCCAGCTAGCAGGCACAGGATCCGTGCTATCCATCACACACTTCCTGCTTCCGCTGATTGCCTGCACAGTCGTTTTCTGGATACTCTCCGTCCGCTCACTGAACAAACAGTTCACTGGCGCTCAAGTTCCTGCGAACCTATCCCACTAATCAGGGTTCGTCGATCCTGTAGCTGCGTATGCAGCCATCCTGTTCTAGTCTTTTTTGAAACATCTGCGTGGGGCAGAATCCTGTTAGAGCCCACCAAAATCGAGAATCCAATCGATCAGAAGCGCATCGAGCCAATAAAGACCCTTCCCCTCCGTTGGATTGGCTAGAAAGCCCATATGCCCGCCCCTCTTCGTCTTGAACACATCCACATGCTCAGGCAGATCGAGATGGTCCAACGACTCAGCAGAAACGATCGGATCGTCCTGAGCTAAAAGAATCTTACAAGGAACCGAAATATCAGGAACAAATTGCGCTGCACTACATTTGTCGTAGTAGTCTTTCGCATCGCGAAACCCATAATAGGGAGCCGTATACAACTGATCAAACTCATAAAACTTCAGTTTGCGAGGTAGCTTGACACGAGGTAAGTCCTTGAATTTCTTATGACGATAGTGCACATCCGCTCGCATCAACGAGACGAAATACTTCTCATACATCGCATTGTCCGGATGGCCAATCATGACTACACTCGAGTAGAGATCCACAGGCGGACTGACCGCAATGATCCCAATGAGAAACTCCTTTGCCAATTCCCCCAGCTCCCCCGCCATCTTGAGAACGATATTGCCTCCCAGAGAAAAGCCAATGAGGAGAAAAGGAGAGTCGAGCGCATCCTCTTTTAACTTCTTGAGCGCCTCGAAAATATCCTCACTCCTTCCACCATGGTACATCTGCTTAGATAATCCCTTGCCCGATCCACACCCTCTCATGTTGATCCGCGCAGATCGAATCCCCTGCGCCTCCAATCTCTTCGTAAGCCTGGCGAGATAAGGCGATTTATGCGACCCACAGAGCCCATGCACCATCACAACAGTCAAATCTGTCGGTTTCCAGCCTCTCGGCGTCGTAATTTCAATGGAAAGTCGATCACCATCAGAGAGTTGCACAAGCTTTCTCTCCGAAGATGGCTCGAATAAGATATTGAAAAAGGAGCTAATGATCGTTTGATGGTGAGGATCAGATACAAATGGAAATGGTTCAAAGGGAAGTTCTTGGCTCATAAAATCACCAGCGCTCGCGACAGTATTGACATCTTTAATTCTTATGAATGTGAATTAATATGTCAAGTTAGTTTAACTAACCCAACTACTTGCCACTGTTTCCGAAAAAAGGAAATCCCTTTTTAATTGGAATGTCGTAATAAAAGACGAAAGACTCTTCCCCAGGATTGCGACTGCCGATACTCGCATTGGAAAGATGATAAAAATGTACACCTAAACGACTTGCATCTTCAAACTGCCATGCAAGCTCTACTCCGCTCCGAAATTCCAGTGGATAGCCGAGATTTTTTCCATCTCCGGCTCGATACCAGCCGGCGGCAAATCCTGGAGCAATGACAATCTGATCGCAAGGAAAGAGATCGAAGTTGATCCCACCATAGAGATACGTCGATCCTTCAATTGTCGCCATCGCTCCGATGAGTGGGCGAAATTCCAAAAAGCGAAAAGGTGATTTAAGGCGAGGGCAATGGAATTTATATTCGAGGCTCATTTCCCATGTGCGATGACGTTCGCGCATGATATCAAAAATACCCGTACTCACAGAAAATAGATCACACTGTCTGACTGCATGCAGAGAGGACACTGTAAGCAAAAGTAGAATCGCGTATTTCTTCATCTCTTCACCCCTTGAAAGCAGTATATACAAAAATATTTCCTCTTGCTATCCTGCACCGCTTTTCCAAATCTTAATGAGGATTTCATGAAACAATTTTTCTACTGCTTATTGCTATTTCCTCTTTTCCTGTCTGCCTATTACTCGCAACCAGACAATCCCTACGTACCTATTCGAGTCAATTCTTATCCACCCCTCTACTATCCTCCGAGTTGCCACTGGCTGTCTGCACTCTCCGGCCTGGGCAAATCCTTAGAAATTGAAGATGGCTCTATTTGGAAAATTGATCAACACGGCCATGAGGACGTCTTTTACTGGAGAGTAAACGACCCACTTGTTTTGACACAAAACAGAGACTGGTTCTCCTCTTTTGAGTACAGGCTTGTCAACCAAGCGACAGGCGGCAGCATTGCGGTAAACCTCTTTCTAGGACCTATCTTGGCCAGTCAGCACACGCGCTTTGTTTCCTCTATCGACATCACTCGAGGCGAGGTCATTCTGACAGACAGCTCTCGCTGGATCATCTGCCCAAGCGATATTTCGCTATTCCATGAATGGGTTCTTAATGACTGCATCCTCATCGGATCGAACTGCGGATGGGAACCGAGTTATGACTTCATCCTCATCAACTCAAATACAAATGATTTTGTTCGCGCAAGGCAATTTTAAAAGAGGCTCCCATGTTCGTCTTACCTTACGATGCCAACGGGCAAAGAACCAATGTAATCAGTTTTACACCGACTCCACCGGAGCATGCCGTAGCAGATCAAACGCCTGCGCCTCTACAATCTGCAGAACAACCTCCTGAAATCGTTAATTTTCAAGCCCAAGTGCTTGCAAAACGGCAAAAATTCACACCCACAGGAGCACAACTATTCGATACATTAAAGGTCTATTTTGATGAGCATTTCAATGATAGCGATGTCGATAGCAGTGAAGAAGAAAGAGAGATTCCTTTTGCTCAGATAGCCACTCGATTGCAAACCACCTATCCTGAATTATACAATTGGGCTCTGCACAATGGGCCGATGGCCAGAGAGCAAACCCTAGAGTATGGGAGCGACAAAAACCCCCAACTGAACAAAGATGTACAAGAAGCTCTCTACTGGCTCCCCCTAGCCTCCGCTAAAGACACACCTCTACACCCCGACTCCCTCTTTGCACGTCTACGTAAATTGGTTCGAGCAGGAAAGGGTCCGGAGGACATCGCCCAGACTCTAAACTCGCCTAGAAATCGCCCTTTTCTCCACGGGATCATCCAAACGCCTCTATCCGAATTGCATGAAAAATCTCTGCAGTTTTTCGCTCATGACCCGGTTAAAGAGCTCTATCTTGCGATATTGGATCGCGTATATCTGCTTGCACTAGAGATGAGTGAAGTCATGAACCATGCAAGGACTACAGAGGCAAGCATTGATCAGCAGCTCTGTATAGCTCTACCTTCGGGCTGGACTCATATTTTGCAAACAGACTGCTCCACATGGGCAGATGTACAGGATGCGCTGGATACCATCTTAGCAGATCCTCTTTCCAAGGAATCTCGTCTGCGCGCACTTACCCTTGCATTGAGCTCTATGCACTCCTCTTTTGAGCTCACAGAGGAGCTTCTCAAAGAACAGCTCAGCTTTCTCGTTGACCGCGCCTTTAACATGGATCAACTCGCTCCTGTCTTTCCTCAATGCCAGGAAAAATTACCCGAACTCTTACTCAGACTCGATCAATGCCGGCAAAAATTTTCGCCTTCTCTCTATTTAGAAAGGGCCTATGCTCAGATTAAAGAGTGTCAGCCCCATTCATCCAAACTGCCGACTGCTGCCGGTGAGTTCATTTTCAACCATGATCGATTGCTCTACGACACAGCTCTCAAGGTGATCCACGACTGCCTTGCAAACTCTACTATGGAAGAATACAACAGCTGGCCAAACAAACTTAAAAGCTCTTTTGCAGAAGCTTTAAAACAGACGCCTCCACTGACTCAAGAAGAACTACTCGATCAGCTCAACAAAAATCCCGAGCTACGAGAACAGTTTCTCTACCGTCTCTCTACTGAATGTCTCAACAAAGATCCCAACGAGTTGATACAGGAAAAAATCATAGAACTAAGAGATCAAGACTTGCGCAACCTCTCTCAGCTTATGGGGATAGCAGGTCCCGAAGAGCGCCATGAAGTACTTCATGGCTTCCTGTTAACGAATCAAACATTGCCCTGGAATCTAACTTCTTTAATTGACTGGGCTCAACTGTAATCCAAGGAGACTTTCTATGGTTCATGCGATCCATCCCACTGCGACTGCCCACACAAACAGCGCGCCTCAAACCACAGATACAGTCCGTCGCACGCATCTGCTCGCGATCACTGTTCTGACATCGGTTGCACTGCTTGCTGTCCTGCCATTGGAGCTATCCATTCCCCTCTGCGTTTGCATTCTGTTCGTTCCCCTTTTAGGAGATTGCCCACAAGACCAGCACCAAGTTGTGCGAGTTTACACTCCGCCAGTGATCAGCGAGGTGCCAATGCCGCGCCGTTACTATCAAGTCCATAGGCCGCCACCTATTGTTCCTATGCCTCCGCCGAGAAACGCAGCTAGAGCGACCGTCCCCTCTCCCTTTAGCCAAGGCGCTAGAGCCGGCGTCGGAGTCAGAGCGCCTTCTACCTTCAGGAGAACTCCAATGCCGCAAACCTTTTCTGTCAGCGGCCAAGGCAGCCAAGCTAGACCTTCCGCTCCACCGGCGCCTCACAATCCCGCTCGCGCACCTGTTGGACGAAGATGAAAGTCTATTGTTTCAAGTGCAAACATCTCACAGAAGAGCTAGGCAGAATCCCTTTCAAGGCCAGCTGCCCCAAGTGCGACTCAGATCTCCATGTCTGCAAAAACTGTCGTTTTTACAGTCCCGGCAAACCCAACGATTGCGCCATGCCCGGGACCGATCATGTACGGGACCGCGAAGCCTCTAATTTCTGCGAGGAGTTCGCTCCTAGCCTCACCCCCCCGGAAAACAGCCACAACCAAGCAGCACTCGACAAAGCAAAGCGACTGTTTGGTGAAGATCTACCGAAACCACGCAATCCACTACTCGACGAGGACTCCCATGGCGATTGACATATCAAAAAGCCCAGCTTTGCAACTTGCTGAAGACCTTTTACAAAAAGTTAGAGATCAATCTCCATGGATTGATGAATTCAGTCAGAAGATCAGCTCAGCAAGAAATGAGTATGACTGCGAAAATAACAGCTATGATAAACGCTATCCATCCCTTGAAAAGCTGCAAGAAAGATATGCACACTGGACAAATGTCATTACCGAATTCCAAAAAAACCAGGAACGCGTTGCCGATTTAATTACTGACATACAAAGAGACATGAGTAAATTGCATTGGTGTGAAATACCTACAGAACAGTTTTCCAAACTGAAGTTTTTGCAACAAGAGGGCGGATCTTCACTACAAGCATATTACGAGAATATGCGTGATAAAATCACAACGCTCGATGCGCATGTGTCGAACTTTTCTAGGATTGTGAAGACAGCTGAAGCAGAAATCTTCATGATCGAGTCGCATCCTCATCCGCGTCTCTTAGGATCTATTACGAACTGTATGACGGGTCAATCCTCTACAAGTATGCTTTCCTGGGCTACAGGCAAAGCCTCCAGAAACTTTGGTAGTGGCTTACTACAGATTATTGGAGCCGTCCAAGGGCCTGCAAGACGTCCTTCTTATGATGCAGCAGCAGAAAATGGCGTAGAGAAAGACCTAGATCCAGGTGAATTCTCTTTAGCTTCAATGGGATCTGTTGCTGAGGATGAGGTAACGGCTCCTGCAGCACAGCCTAAACATCTGCTTCCCCCTCAGAGAAAAGGAAAAAGAAGGTAGGTTGAAATGCGCTCCCTTTGCTGCGCTTGGATGCTGCTCTTCTGCTCTTTTACCTTTCCTGCAAAATTCCACATCATGCAGCGTATTTTTTCTTGGACAACGACCTTTGACATCGCATCCGATGAGGAGTACCTCGCCACAGCAATGAGTCAATTCTTCAACGTCTCTGCGACCTACCATCTCACCACCTTTGAAGATCAGAGTCCCCTCGCCCATGCCAAAGCGCGTTTTTTATGCTGGGGCACCATCATTGATCTCTATGATGAGACAGGTCCCATTGCCACCATGGAAGAAGAGCTCTTTCGCATCCTTCCCTGGGGTGAATACAAAATTTTTGACACCGAGCACAATTTAATAGCCCATGCCAAGATGTACATCCTTGGCACCCGCTTCGAGATCCGCCTCCCCGATGCCCCCGAAGAGATCTATGCGATCCTCGCAAGACCCCTTCTGCGACTCTTTCGCGATGCCTGGACCTGTGAAGTTCTCTCTGACACAGAAAAAATTGACCCAAAACTTCTCATCTTTCTCGCTGTTTTTCAAACAGACAAAGACAACAGGGATCGCTACCGCGCACAGATAAATAGCGAACTGAGAAAAGAAGTAGAAGATTTTAACGGCCAGCGCCTCTTATAAACTAGAGGCATGCGTACCCTCATTTTTCTTCTTCTCTTTGCCACCGCTTATGCGACGCCTCCACTTTGGCAGCAGCAGCACCAGCAAAAATTCTATGACATCTATAACCTCGATGTAGAAGATGAGCTAAAGCAAAAATTGAAAGGCCCTCAGGCCATGACGGGTGACTGGGACGGCTCTCGCACCTACCTTGCAGATCATGGACTGAACATCTTCACCTCCTACATCACTGACATGCTCGGCAATCCCCACGGAGGCAGAGCTCGTGGCTTTGCCTATGCAGGCTCTTACGGATTGGCGCTCGATTTTGACCTGGATAAAGCGCTTGGCCAAAAAACAGGCTTTAAGTTCTATGCCTCTACCTCTTGGCGCACAGGTACCAATCTCTCCTCTCGAAAAATCGACAATGAGTTTCCCGTAGCGCAGGTCTACGGCACGCAGACTACCGTCCTCAATGAGCTCTATGCCAAAGAGTCTCTTTTCGACAACATTTTGAGCTTCAAAGTGGGACGCCTCAACGCGGGAAACGACTTTCTCGCCTCACCACTCTATGCAGAATTTGTCAACTTCGCCTTCGATGGCAATCCAGCGGGGATTTTTGAGAACTTCCCCGCGCTCTCGGTCTACCCCAATGCAACTTGGGGAGCGTACCTAGAGCTCCAGCCCTCCGACTTTATCTCGATGAAGTTCGCCGCCTACAACGCGAATGCAGACATCTTCAAGAATAAATACCACGGCGTCAACTTCACACTCGATAGCACCAACGGAGTCATCTGGATTAGCGAGTGGACAGCGCGCGTTAATCAAGGCAAAAAATCCTCCGGCCTCCCTGGTAATTACAAAGTGGGTTTTCTCTATCAAACGCTGAACACTACAAAATTCAGTGGAAGCGAGATGCACAGCAACTACTGCACCTACGTTCTGATCGACCAGATGGTCTACAGAAAAGGAGATCGGCGTCTCAGACAAGGGATCACGCCTTTTGCCGCTCTGCTCTTTGCCCCCAAAGATCGCAATCCCTTTCCCTTCTTTCTCTCAGCCGGCGTCATTTACGAAGGCTTTTTCGACAGCCGC
>JAJFMM010000121.1 GCA_021772165.1 Chlamydiota bacterium
GTTTTGCATAGATCTCCTCTCCATTGACTCTTAAGGTATGGGGAGTCTCAAACTGTGCAGATCCGGTGATCGTTTCTACGCCTTGTTTGGCTAACGTCTCCTCATCTTCATGAGAGCGGACTTCTTCAATAAGCTTTCTGACGCGCTCTAGCGAGCCTTTTGCTTGAAAGGAAGAAGAGGAGAGCTCGATACCATAGGTTTTTGCCTCTTTGATTGCGTGCGCTACGTGAGCCGATGCGATCAGCGTTTTACTGGGAATGCATCCAAAATTGGTGCAGTCACCGCCATAGGGACCCTTTTCAATCAGAAGGACTTTTTTTCCCGCTTTAGCAGAGCCGATAGCGATGACTAAACCTGCAGCGCCAGCTCCAATTACAACAAGTGGATAAGACTTCATAGATCCACCTTGTAGCAGCTTTGGATTAAATGGAAAAGCCTGCCTGTGTCAGGGCTTCTTCTGCTTTGTGGCTCAATCGATTCACTTCTCTAAGTCTTTCAATCGCACCTGATTCTACGAAAAATTCCATGAGCTCATAGGAAGCTAGCCCTAGATCGATGAGTCTTTCTGCAAGCAGTTCAATACGGTTGACATTGGCATAGGTTCTTATTCCGCCTGTTTTTTCTACGAATTCGGGCAGTGGGTCTAGTCTGTCTGCAGATCTTGGGTGAACAAAAAAGACGACAGAATAGCGCTCGTCTGCTTGGCCTGCATCGACAACGCGATGTTGAGCGCTGCGGAAATGGCCATTTGTCAGATTCTCTAGCATGTCTCCACAATTCACGATAAAAGCGCCGTTGGGAACAATCACATCGATCCATTCGTTATCTTTGTTGAGAATTTGCAGCCCTTTTGCCGTAGAGCGAGGCAGGATGGTGAAAAAATTGATGTCTGTATGTGCAGCGGCCCAGATCGAATTGGCGGGGGGATTTCCCGGGTAATGAATCGCTCGCATCAAACAATCGCCTTCCCGGATCATTGAATTGAAATAGCCCGGCTCTTTTTCAATGGCACTAGAGAGGATTTCTCCAATGGCCTCTTTGCAGAGATCTAGGGCTTGGTAAAGCTCCTGCATGGCAGGCTTGAACCCTTCAGGATGCTCAGGCCAAACGTTTTTGCAATACCGGAGTCTTTGTAGATCTTCGTCACTCAGCTCTCTACCTACGTGGAAAAATTCTTTGAAATCGATCCGGTTGTCCCCTTTAGCCGATTCTCCCGGGACGTAGCCTCTCTGACCATCTGTCGTTAAAAGATCATGTTTTATCGAGCGATCTTGATCGAAGTAGGCGACGATCTGCTCATAGGATCGATCGAGAAGTTCCGGGTCTACTCCCGTTCCGCTAAGAGCGAAGAAACCTACTTCGGAAGCTGCGGTTTCGAGTTGAGCGAGAAATTGTTCTCTCGTTTCTTCATGAGCGTAGTCGGGAAGATGAAGAACGGGGATGGTTGGGTTGAAGGCTGTCGCAATTGTTGCGGGGATGAGAAAAAGTAGGACAAACAAATTTTTCATAAAAGCTCCCTGAAAAGGCGAAGAGCGTATCTTTCAGGAGTGAATCGATCAAGAAAAAAGATTAAGCACTTCTTTCGTTAAGGTCCCATCAGCGGGAGGTAAAAAAGCTTTTGACATATTTTTTGTTTTTCGTTTATCGTGCAGCCCCTTAAAAAAAGGGATTATGCACAAAGTCTGGATGGATTCTTACTTAGAAAAGTACCCAAGGGCCGTCTTTCTCGATACGGACTGGTATGGTCCTGACGTTTCCTTGGACGGGTTGAAAACATTGCCTCTCGATTGGGCATTCTATCCCGACACGCTCTCTTCCGAAATGCTAGAGCGACTCAAAGGCGCTCAAATTGCGATCGGAAAATCACCTCACTTTACCAGGGAGATGTTCGCAGCACTACCCGATCTCAAACTCATCTGCGTGGCCTCCACGGGGGTGAATTGTGTTGATCTGCACGCAGCTCGAGAAGCAGGTGTGACAGTATGCAATACGCCCAGCTACTGCACCTTTTCCGTAGCTCAGCATACGATGCTTTTGATGCTGGCTCTCAGTGTGAACTATCTGGGGGAAGCTCGGACGGAGGCGCCTTCTCGCTATTTTTATGGTTATCCAGTTCGCGAACTCAGAGAAAAGACACTCGGCATCGTCGGTTTTGGCAATATTGGTCGAGAAGTCGCTCGTCTCTCTATGGCGTTTGGGATGAAGGTTCTTGTCGCAGAGCATACGGAGAGCGGGCACTCAGTAAGAGATGCGTTGCCTCTAGAGGTAGTGTTGCAGGAAGCTGACTACCTAACACTACATGCGCCCTTAACGCCTGCTACCAGGCACCTGATCTCGAAAAATGAGTTTTCTCTCATGAAAAATAGTGCGTGTCTGATCAACACCTCCCGAGGATCGCTGATCCAAGAGCATGATTTAGCAGAAGCTCTGAAAGAGGGGATCATTGGCGGTGCTGCTTTGGATGTCTTGAGTGAAGAGCCTCCTCCTCCCGATCATCCGCTCCTTCATCCAGATGTGCCCAACCTGATTTTGACACCTCATATTGCATGGTCTAGCAAAGAGGCAAGGATGCGGTTGATTCAGAGCATTGAGCAGAATTTGGTCGCTTTTCTCGACGGGAATCCTCTGAATGAGGTTGTGGTAGAAGATGCAGGGACTCAGATCGCTGGCGTTTTGTAAAGCGACTTTACATGGGTCCAAACACCCAGCTCATAGTGATGATGCCGGATGCGAAGACGGGGCTGTTCTTTCCGTAAACGGTGAACCAGCAGCCGCCTAGTATTCCCAGGTTGGGGCTGAAACTGTATTCAAGGGCTGGAGCTAGGCTCAAGCTATCATTATAGGGGCCACCCAGAGATGCTGTAGCTCCGGTGGCTGTTGTTCCTGGGTTGCCAGAGAAGTGCGTGCTTTGCTCGAATGTATAAACAATGTCATTCGAGATCACCCAGCGCTGCGTCAGGCTCAATTCCAATCCAAGGTCGGCGATGAAGCCATTACCCGGTTTAACTTTTGCATTTGTACCAAATCCGCCCCCGTAGGCATTGAATCCACGGACTGTTGTAGGAACAGATAGAGTATAGCCAGCATAAAGGCGTGCATTGAAGGGATGCTTGTAGCTCCAGAACATTACTTTTGAAATCGCTAGGCCAAATTGTGTTGACCATTTACCGCCGCCTGTGGCGCTGAGGTTGAAGCCATTCGTATTTAATTTCTGGTAAGTGCCTGTCGGAAAGGTCTGAGAAATGGAAAATTTGATGGCGGGCATGTTGAGTGATTGGCGAGTGATCGGCCAGCCAACCTTCACATTCATATCTCCAAATCCGCCACCGCTATTGTCAAATTGCCAGTTTTCAGAGCCCTGTAGTACTAGGGAGATGTCCATTGTCTTTGTGATGCCGAATACCGCAACAAATTGTGGGTTGAGTGTGACTTTCGTGCTTGGCAGGCTGCGAGATTCTCTCTTGTTATTGTAGGCGGCCCATTCAGTTGTAACGAAGATGTAGGGCTGAATGTTCCCGAATCCTGGGGCCATCATGGAGGCTGAAGGCGTGATGAGCGGACCTGTATACCAGGGGTTGAACATCTCCGTGGCTCTTAAGTAAAGCGCTTCATCTTCATTCAATTCTTGCTGAATCTGTGCAGGCGTTTTCTGTGGAATGTTATGTCTTACGCCTTGATTGATCGTCTTTTGCTGGGTCTGTGAAGATGTTTTCTGTGGAATGGTATCTCTTACGCCCTGTTTGATCGTCTGGTCTTGGGAAAAAAGCAAATTCGGGATCGCTACGACAAGTAGGAATAAACTATTCTTCATTTTTTGCCTCATTCCCTTTTCTATTTAGTTTTTATTCAATTTTTGACAAGAAGAGAATGAGTTACCTTAGGGGGAATTATGTCAGGCATTGATAAACCGGGAGGGGGTCCGCCTCCGCTACCACACGATCCACAAAAAGCCTATGCTGTTGAATATAAACATGGCGTGGATCTGTTTCATCGCTCTTTGGATGAGTATTCCAAAGCGCAAGAAATGCATAAAAAGGCAGCTTTTAAAGAAGTGATGCACAGGGCGCTGCAGGTGCTCAACGAATCTGCTAGCGGAATGAAAAGAGAGGACCTTCTCAAACATAATGAGAAGATCTCTACAGATTTAAAAACTTTTGAGGATAAGGGAGACGATGCTTCTAAAAGCGTTTTGTCGCACGATCTAGATGATGCTAAGAAAACTATCGGTTAGCGAATTTTTTAAAAACCAGTCTTAACCTCGAATTTGCAACTTTTTAAGGACGCTCTCGCAGATAGAATTCCTCAGCTGTAAGTTTAATTCTCAGGAGGGCGTATTCAAGCCGATCCTGAGAATTAAACTTACAGCTGAGGAATTCTCTCAAGCGAGATCACCTTTTAAAAAGTTACAAAGTCGAGTTAGCGCTTCGAAAAAAAAACCTTAAGCTTTTCTAGAAAGGATTTTTTCTGGGGATGGTTCTGTTCTGTCCCCATTTCTTCGAGAGAGCGTAGTAGTTCTTTCTGTTTTCCGGATAGCTTGACGGGTGTTTCAACGACAACTTCGACGAGTAGGTCTCCGCTACCCCTTCCGTGTACGTTGGGAAATCCTTTTCCGCTAACGCGAAGAACCTTTCCGCTCTGTACTCCTTCGGGAATCGTGACGCGCACGGTTTCATTCAGGGGGGTGGGCAGCTCTTTTTTACAACCAAGAGCCGCTTCGGCAAAGGTAACAGGGACTTCAAGAAGGACGTCATCGCCGTCTCTCTCGAAAGCTTCATGAGCCTCTACGGTGATCGCGACAAAAAGATCGCCGGCAGGACCGCCGCCTTCTCCCGCATCTCCGTGGCCGTTCATTTTCAGCGTCATGCCGGAATCGACACCTGCGGGTATGCGGATCTTGATGCGCTGTTTGTCTTTGACTCTGCCGGCTCCTGCGCAGCCTTTACAAGCTTCTGTGATGACTTGACCGGCTCCATGGCAATGAGGGCAGGTGCTGGTCATGCTGAAAAAGCCGCGGTTTTGGAAGACTTGACCTTGTCCTTGGCAGGCTCCACAGGTCTTAACCGCATTTTTCGATTTTGCACCGCTGCCGGAGCAGTCATCGCAGGTCACGTAATTGACGATCGCCAACTCTTTTTCTATGCCGCGAGCAGCTTCTTCAAAGCTGACCGTGATGCTAACTTTTTTGCTCGTGCCTTTGCGTGAGTGGCCCGCATCGCTCTGTTCAAAGCCGCCACCGCCGCCACCAAAAAAGTTCTCAAAGCCACCGCCGCCGCCGCCTCCTCCACCAAAAGCGCCCATAAATGTGCGCATCGCCTCTTCCATCGAAGCAAAGCCACCGGCATGATGGAATCCACCACCGCCACCTCCCATTCCAGCTCCATTCAAGCCTTCTTCGCCATACTGGTCGTAAATTCTGCGTTGATTTTCGTCTGATAGGGCTTCGTAGGCTTCAGAAATGTCCTTGAATCGCGCCTCCGCCTTCGCATCACCAGGATTGCGGTCGGGATGGCATTCAAGAGCTTTCTTGCGATAGGCTTTCTTGATTTCGTCAGAAGATGCGTCTTTAGAGACGCCAAGAGTTGCGTAGTAATCTTTCATAAAATAATAAGTTGTTGAATCTGTACCGAATTATAGCAAAATTCGGCGTTTGGATTCAAGTATAATTAGCAGGGAGTGCGTCGGAGTGCTAATATCCGCGACGTATTGCTGTTTTAGTTCGCTTTGTCGCAGCTTTCGATTTTAGACGGCTTTTCACTGAGGGTTTGTCGTAGAATCTGTGAGCTTTAGCAGCTTTCATGATTCCTTCTTTATCAAGTTTTTTCTTAAGAGCGCGAAGTGCCTTGTCAATTGGCTCTCCGATACGGACTTTTACGCTGGGCATTTCCTACCGTGGGTTCAATGGTTAAGCCGTCACAATACACTATTCGGACGAGCAATGCGTACTATAATAGAAGATTTGTGGCGTTTCGATCAAGATATGCTAGCGAAAGAGGCTCAAGAGATGGTCTAGCTTCACTGTAAGGGAGGGCTGCGAGGTAGGCCTGATTGGGCTCACTGTCGAGGATTCCCTGGGGAAAGGAGGCTCTTTTTAGGATGTCTGAGCTATGCGGCGAAAAAAGAGAGGTGCCGGAGAGGAGCGAGGGAGCATCGATCACTGCGAGCCTTTCTGGGGGCTCAAAAATCCAGTTGCCCTCGATTTTTCGTCCTTTTTGGCAGTAGAGGCCTCCCATTTTAGCGTCGGTCAGGATCGCGCAGGTTGAGATAGACGTATCAGTTGGGGCGAAAATCTCGAGGCTGTGGAATCCGAAGATGGGGATTTGCCAGCCGAAAGCGAGAGCTTTTGCCATGGCGGCTCCAACGCGGATGCCTGTATAAGAGCCGGGTCCCGTACCGACGGCAATAAAATCGGGGGGCGTGGGGAGAAATTTTTTGACTCTCGCACCAAGATCTTTTGAGAGTTTTTCTCCTCCTTCGAGGGGCTCGTAGGCAACGGGCTTTCCCTCAATGGAAAGGAGGAGAAACGAGCGATTGCTACTGGTATCTAAGATGAAGCCTTTCATAGGCTAAGAGTATAGCTCGATTGCGTCATTTTGCACAGGATGTTAAGCTCTTTTCCTTGTGTAGGCGCGGAAGAACTCATTTGCTGAAATGGCAAAAGCTGTTTTGACTCTTATATAGCCAGCAAGGTAATAATCTGTATTTTAGGGAAGGTCCGAATTCTCTGCTGACGCACAAGCTTCGGGGTCTTCCTAGCGACAAACTGAGAGAGCATGAACGACGACGATAATCTTCCGATGGATGAACCGACAATCGCTGATGGCGAACCTCTAGGAGGAGAGCAAATTGCTATTCCTCTAAAAAAAGAGAAGAACTCTCTTGTTCCGGCTGGGTCCTATCCAGATAAGCTATTTCTTCTGCCCTTAAATCGTAGGCCGTTCTTTCCTGGAATGGCGGCGCCGATCGTCATTGAGCCCGGTGCTTATTACGAAGTTCTCAAAAATGTCGCTAAGACCGATCACAAATGCCTCGGTCTGTTTTTGACGCACAAAGAAGACGTCAACATCTACAAAATCGGCATCGACGATCTGCATCAGACCGGAGTTGTAGCGCGTATTCTGAGAATCATCCCCATGGAGCAGGGCGGAGCGCAAGTCGTCCTCAATATGGAAAAGAGGGTGAGCATCGAAAAGGCTCTCAAAGGCAAGTATTTGAACGCAAAGGTCAAGTGCCATGACGATCCTCCTGTCGAAACACTTTCTAAAGAGCTCAAAGCCTATTCAATCAGCATCATCACGACCATCAAAGAGCTGTTAAAACTCAATCCTCTGTTCAAAGAAGAGTTACAGATTTTTCTCGGGCATTCCGATTTCACAGAACCTGGGCGCTTGGCCGATTTTGCCGTTGCACTCACTACAGCAACGCGAGAAGAGCTGCAAGATGTCCTCGAAACGTTCGATATCCAAGCGCGTATCGACAAAGCGCTGATGCTGCTCAAAAAAGAGCTCGATATCAGCAAATTGCAGAGTACGATCAATCAGCGAATCGAAGCGACAATCTCTAAGACACAGCGCGAGTTTTTCCTGCGCGAACAGCTCAAAGCGATCAAGAAAGAGCTGGGGATGGAAAAAGATGACAAGACGGTCGATGCGGAAAAATTCGAAGCGAGAATCAAAGAGCGCAAAGTCCCTGAAGAGATCTTGAAGGTCATTCGCGAAGAGCAGGAAAAGCTCGCGTCTCTCGAAATGCAGTCTGCTGAATATGGCGTTTGTCGCAATTATCTCGACTGGCTGACGATTGTTCCTTGGGGACTCAACAGCAAAGAGACCCACGATCTTAAAAAGGCTGAAGATATTCTTGAAGAGGATCACTACGGTCTCAAAGACATTAAAGAGAGAATCCTGGAATTCATTGGTGTAGGTAAGCTGACCGGGGGCGTTAAAGGAAGTATCATCTGTCTCGTAGGACCTCCTGGTGTGGGAAAAACAAGCATCGGCAAAAGCGTGGCCCGAGCACTCAATCGAAAGTTTTTTCGCTTCTCAGTGGGCGGTATGCGCGATGAGGCGGAAATCAAAGGCCATCGCCGTACCTACATCGGTGCGATGCCCGGAAAAATGATTCAGGCACTCAAATCTGCCCAGACGATGAATCCCGTCATCATGATCGATGAAGTGGATAAAATGGGCATGAGCTTCCAGGGAGATCCCGCATCGGCTCTACTCGAAGTGCTCGATCCTGAACAAAATCGCGATTTTCA
>JAJFMM010000122.1 GCA_021772165.1 Chlamydiota bacterium
ACAGACCACAACGCCCGCGAAATCTTTTCCATCGTCAACCGCAGCTACCTGATCCAAGAAGGCAAAGTCTTTCTAGCGGGGACCGTCGACGAGCTCGTGAACGATCCGCAAGCCCGGCGATCCTACTTCGGCGAGGAGTTCAAGCTCTGAGAGCACCCGCTCGACAGAAATAGCCGCGAGACAATCGCTCTTTTTGCTCCCCCCACACCCATCCAAATAACAGGGCCGACAGCTCATCTTTTCCGTAACCACCCTCGCCCTTGGGTTGCGCCACGGCCCCCAAGTTACCTCAGAAGTAGGCCCAAACAGAGCGACCACGGGCCGCTTTAGAGCACTAGCCATATGAAGCGGCACAGAATCGACACAGACCAGAGCCTTAGCCCCATCAATGAGAGCCCCCATCTCCTTCAAAGAGAGCTGACCTGCCAGATTGCACACATCCAAGCCATCTACAATCCGCCCCACCATCTCGGTTTCCACGCGATCGGGACCAGAAGTAAAGACCAACCTCTCCCCCCGTTCAATCAAACGCTTGGCCAATTCACGCATCCTGGCCTCAGGCCAGCACTTAAAACGCCAGCGCGACGCGGGATGTACCAGGATGAAATCACCCCCAGCCCGCTCCCTCATCGCCACCCTCGCCGCCTCTGGAATCACCCAAACAAGCTCATGCTCCGTTGGCTCAGGAAAGATCCCCATCCTCCGCACCACATCCAATTGCCGCTCGACCGTGTGCCTGAGAGAGGGACAAGATTTGGCGACATGCGAATAGACTTTTCTTTGATCGACCCCGACACGCACCCTAGCGCCGGAGACCCTGGCAGCCATAGCACCGCGATCGCCTTCAGTCAAATTGATCACCAGATCGTAGCCACGCCGCCGAATATCCCGGAGCATCCCCAGCTCCTTAGCCAACTTCCCGAAAAACCCCAGCTTCTTCCAAGATCGATCATAGCCCAGGATATCCCCGACATCCGGATGCCCCTCGAGCATAGGAATCGCCTCGCTATAGACATACGCATCGATCTGAGCATCAGGTAAATGTTTTTTTAGAACTGAAAAGACCGGCGCAGACAAAAGCACATCACCTAGATGGCGCAACTTGATCACCAGCACTTTTTTAACACCCTGTAAATCAGGATAATTCCCGTAGCTCACCATAACCCCCGTCAAAAAGATTAAATTTTATGCCAAAAGATCATTTTGAGTGATGAGTTTTATTCAGACCCTCGGATAGAATAGAAACGCAAAAAATAAATTTTCGGAGATTCCAGCAATGACCCAAACATCTACCCAGACACTACAACAAACTCTTTCAATAGTTAAGCCAGATGCAGTTGGTCAGAACCAGATCGGCAATATTATAGAGTATTTTGAGCGTGAAGGCCTTAGCGTCGTAGCGGCTAAAATGGTTCATCTGAGCCCAGACGATGCAAAAAAGTTCTATGAGATCCATGCAGACAAGCCATTTTTCGGTGAGCTGGTTGAGTTCATGACATCGGGCCCGATCCTTGCGATGGTGCTAGAAGGTTCAGACGCAGTGGCGACCAACCGACGTATTATGGGAGCGACAGATCCTACGAAAGCAGAAGCTGGAACAGTTCGTGCAGACTTTGCGACAAGCATTGAGCGCAACGCAGTACACGGATCTGACTCTCTAGAAAACGCGAAGACAGAGATCGGTTTTTTCTTCAAAGACAAAGAGATCTTCCCACGCGCATGAAAAAGTTAGCTTTTGCAGCCCTGCTCTTTGCGGCACCACTACTGGCCGCTGAAACAGATCCTGTTGAGCGTACACTATCGATCGTCAAGCCGGATGCGGTTGCATCCGGACATATTGGGGACATTCTCGAGTACTTTGAGCATGATGGCCTTACGATAGTGGGAGCAAAACTAATCAGACTGACACCAGAACAAGCGAAAGAGTTCTATTCTGAGCACAAAGAGAGACCTTTTTATAAAGACCTAGTCATCTACATGACCTCCGGCCCCGTGCTTGTGCAGGTACTGGAAGGAGCTGATGCGGTAGCGCGCAACCGACAGATCATGGGACAGACGAACCCGACCCAAGCACAAAAAGGCACGATACGCCGCGACTTTGGGACAAGCATCCAACGCAATGCAGTCCACGGATCAGATTCATTGAAAAGTGCGAAAAGAGAAATCGACTTTTTCTTCAAAGAGACAGAGATCGTTACAAGCGATTAAGCTTCTATTGGAAGACCATTCCTTCCGATTTTAAGAACAACAGACTTTTTTTTAGGTGGATCGATCACCTCATACCATCCACCCGTGCGCATAAGCAGATAGCCATTCTCTACCAACTCCTTGAGACTGGTCAGCACTTCACGCCTTTCCCAACCTACAACCTGCCTAGCGGCTTCCAGTCTAAAGTGAGCCTTGAGCTCACGAAGCAAGATCCAGAGCAGAGCAGAGCGCTTAGACAGCCCACAAAACATAGTTTGAACGATAGACTCGGCCATTTCATCAGCTTCTAATCTAGCTTCAGGTGTAGCTTCAAAGACATCGAGACCGGAATGATCTGCACGATCATTCTCAGTAGTGCCGCACAACATGTGAAAAGTTTTGATCAGACTATAAGACTGCATACGCTCTCCAGAAAATTGAAAACGTGGGCATCATGGTAGATTTGCAGGAATTCTGAGTACCGTAGAAACTACGGTAGTGCAAAGAAAAGTGAAAAAAGTTTCCTCACAAGAGAGAAAACTCATCATATTCTTTGGCGATAGCAATGAGATCCCTCTTATCTTTGCACCTCAGCTTACCCTTGATGTTATCGAAATAGGACTCGACAGTCCTAGCTGAGAGATCTAAATCGAGAGCAGTCTCACGAATATTCCTCCCGGCAGAGAGTAACTTCAGACACTGCCGTTCCCTGGCCGACAGCGAAGCGGCCATCTCAACATCTTTTTTCTTACCGATGCTTTTGAGATAAGCATGAATCGCCTTTGATTCACTCGACGGATTGAAAGTAGAGTCTCCGTAGAAATCGACCCCCTCCAGATCGAGCAAAGAGAAAGGATCCTCCTCCATCTTTTGAAACTCAGCTCTCAAACCCTCCTTAAAATGCTTTGCAAAGGAGCGCAATAAAGCAGGCCGATTCAAAAATACGCCAGAGACAAGAGAACCCGACTTACTCGCACAGAAGTCAAAAAACTCAACACCATCAGCAGATTTAACGGACAACGTGACCGACAGATCGAACTTGAAGCGAGTTTTATAGCTCTCAAATTCAGCCTTAAACTCCTCGGTCCCACTGACCATATCAGTGAAGAAGCAATCGGATTTAAAGTTATCGGGGTGCTTCAGAAAAGGGTCATTGAGGAAGAGCTGCTTAGAGACATAGTATTCGGCCCAATCGACAGAATCAAAGACCATGAAGTAGCGACCACTCCGACTGATCCTCAAATAGTTGACCAGAGAGATCCCAAAGTGATCCTTAAGAGGCTGCGTGACCTTTCGAATACGATCGTTATAGCGAGCCGTGTAGTTCTGAACAATTTCAGTCCAACTTCGCATCATTCCTCCTGACTACAAAACGATGCCTCAGATTGACCCCACAAAATAGATCTAGACATGCAAATTTCACCAGTACATTTGATGAAAATTGGAGATTTTTTCACAGACCTTTACTTTTCATCAAGAGTTGTCTCACCCTTCAACCTAAACTGCAAAAGACTGTAGTGTTAATCGTCACGATTTGGACTCGAAAAAACAAGAGAATCTCATCCCACATCTCATGAAACAGTCTCCTACGATCTATTCATTAGAGAAGACCTAGCTCTTGATATTCCTTAGCTCTTATGATCAACTCACTCTTACTCCAGCACAAGAGCTTTCTTTTGCCATTCTCGATATAATGCTCGACTGTTCTTTGAGAAAGCTTCAAGTCACAACCTATTTGCCTGACAGACCTATCTAGAATCAGTAACTTCAAGTATTTGCTCTCTCGACAGGAAAGAGACTCAACTTTTACTACATTTTATTTCCTTCCAATATCTTTGAGATATCCACTCGATCACAGCATTACCCACAAAATCATATAAAAGCCAGTAAGGTATCTAATGTAAGCACAATTTACAAAACAGGAACCTTAACTTGAAAAACGAAAGATCAGAAAAAAAAAATTTACTTACCACGCCGAAAAAAACCGCAATTCACTTTGTTGAAATAAATGAGACGCTACCTATATACTCTTGAAACAAAACAAAAGGAACAAACCTCATGAAATCAACGCAAGAATATTACAAACTAAATCCAATAGATATATGTGACAATGTAAATTCGCTAGATAAAGAATCACTAATATCAGAAGTTGAAGAAATTTCTTTATCAATTCATCCACATGTGTACCCTTCACATAAATTCAGATCTACAGCATTCATGCTCAGGAATTTAAAGGAAATTGTTAAAGGCAAGATAGTCTGCGACATGGGATGCGGACCAGGAATAGTGGGCTTATATTCTGTGCATCATGGGGCAAAACAAGTGGTTCAAGCAGACATCAATCCTCATGCTGTTGAAAATGCAAAACAAAATAATATCCGTCATGGGTTTAGCGACCCTAAAATTAGAACTTTTTTAAGTGATTGCTTTGATTCACTTCCAAATATTTATTTCGATATTATTGTCTTTCCAATGCCGTATCATTGCGATGAAATCGAAATTGACGACCCCTTAAAGTATGCTTTTTATGACCCTGACTTCAGGTCCATAAGCAAATTCCTTGATCAAGCTAGGAAATTTTCTCATAAGGACACCCAAATCCTCATTTCATTTTCAAATAAAGGAAATTGCCCACGCCTAGAGGCTATTTTTGAAAAATCAGGCTATAAGTGGGAACTATGGAAAGTAATCAATACTGAACAGGCATTTGACAATAGAATCTATTCACTCAATCTAGGATAAAATGAAGAAAGCCTTAAAGGATATGTACGATCCATCAGAAGAAAATATTCTGATTCAATGGATGGAAAAACTGTTTCCAATGAAGAACCAAGGTTGTATAAATTTCGGTTATTGGGAAGGAATAGAAAAACCTCTAAATCATAAAAAGAGAATTGCTTCTCAGAAAAACCTATATTTAAACCTAACTCAGAGAATTTGTCCTTCGAGTAAAAGGGTCCTAGAGGTCGGCTGTGGCCGAGGACATGGGATACGTTGGTTGAGAGAAAAAGGACTTCAATCTTATGGCGTCGATATTTTGTCTAGTCAGATTGAACAGTCAAAAAGAGAGTATCCTGAACTAGCAGAATTTTTCAAAGTTGGGGGAGCTGAAAATCTTCCATTTGATGATTCTAGCTTTGATTGCATTTATTCATTAGAAGCAGCACAACACTTCTCTTCATTTTATGAGTTTTGTAAGGAGTCTCATAGAGCATTAAAAAATGAAGGGAAAATCCTCATCTCGACCTATTTTATCAACAAAGAACAATTCATAGATCCCTTAAAAAAGATCATTCCAAACAATCATGAAGGATTTCACAACGCTCTCGTTCTATCTGATGCCATTCGTACATTAGAGAAAGCTGGATTTAAAGTAAGCTCTTCACATTCTATCGGGAACGAAGTTTTCCCTTTATATGCAGATTGGCAAAAAAAACAACTAGGAGATACCTCTCTGTCCAATCTTTCTACAGAAAGATCAAAATGGAAAAACTACTATTCTGGTGGTGGAGATAAGGATCATCCCTGGCTGCAAGCATTTAATAACGGCTGGATTGATTATTACGTCATCGAAGGTATTAGAAATGCAAAATAGGACTCATGAAATTTTAGAATTTCTACATGTTGCAGAAACTCTTAAAAATGAGCTCCGTCATAGCTGGACTTCGAGAGGAAGGCAAGAAAGTGTAGCCGAACATTCCTGGCGCCTATCTTTAATGATTATTTTATGCGCGCCTCATTTTGATCAAAAGATTGATCTTCTTAAGGCTCTCCAACTAGCAATTCTCCATGATATTGGTGAAGCTAAAATTGGAGACATGCATTATTTTGACGCCACAAGCACTGATTACGTGAAAAAGGAAAGGAAGAAAGCAGAAAGTGCTGCTGTTAGAGACCTGTCTAGCATCCTTGGAGACGACGGGAACCACTTATACAGTTTATGGAAAGACTTTGAGGACAAGTCATCCCCCGAAGCTCAAATTGTATATTTTTTAGACAAACTGGAAGCATGCGTACAGCATCTCGAAGCTGACAGTTCAACTTGGACAGCCCGAGAGCTTTCAACGATTGGCGACCACTTCGAGGAATTAACTATTAATGACAAGTTTCTGATGTCTCTCAAAGAAACGATTAAACTTAAAACATTCAAAAAACTAAACTTAAACACAAAGACAATCTAAATCATCTACTACGCTTTCCTTTTTTATAGGAGCCCCCAAGACAAACAGCTGCAAAAGCAACAAGTAGAAGAGCCAAAAACAACATAATGCTTAAGGAAATCTTAAATAAAAACAGAGAAACCACTAATGAAGCGATTCCTGCTCCAACAAATTCACCTAAAGCTTGAACAGATTCAATAAAGCCTAGTACAAATCCGTCTTCAGTAACTTTAGATTTAAGTAAGAAATCCTTAACAGAAACTATCCAAAGAGCCCCACCAAAAATTGCAAAAACAAAATACTGGTATTTCAAATAAGCCCCTAAACCATTAGTCCCAACAAAATACAGAACACTAAGGAAAAAAAAATAAGCTATACATGTTCCATATCCTATTTTTAGAGACCTTATGGTGGGCATTTTCTTAAAGTAAAATGCTATAGGAACGCCCAAACCAACCCCTAACCCCAGGAAAAA
>JAJFMM010000123.1 GCA_021772165.1 Chlamydiota bacterium
CTACAGCGGGTAGGTTGATCCAGGCTCCGGTCATGTGCCATCCGCTCTCTACTGTGTAGCCGATAGGGGACCTTGTAAAGGCATCGGATAGGGCAAAACCCATGTCGCGGAGAAAGTTGGAACAGTAACCCGACCAGCCAACGGCGACAGTCGAGGAAGAAAAGAGTATCTGTCCTGTGATCGACCAGCCAACAATCCAAGCGGGAAATTCGCCCATTGCTACATAAGAGTAGGAGTAGGAGCCGCCGGATACGGGGATCATAGAGGAGAGTTCTGCGTAGCAAAGACCTGCGAAAACGCAGACGATGGAGGCGATGATGAATGCGAGGATGATGCTTGGCCCAGCATAAAGAGCGGCTGCCTGGCCCGTGATGACGAAGATTCCTGCACCGATGATCGCGCCAATGCCGATCGCAGTCAGGTTGAAGGCACCTAGATGTCTTTTTAGTTCATGTTGGTCTTCATCGGTTTCTGCAGATTGCGCAGCCTTGATCGGCTTGCGTATAAAGAGACCCTTTTTCATACTAATTCCTTAAAGATACCAAAAAATATTTTTGGATTCTTTTTTTGTTAAATGCAGACATTCTAGATCTCCTCTCCATAATGAATCAAGTTTTCGCTCGATTTTGCTGATTTTTCGTGGCATACTGTTTTGCCATGAAATACAAAATCGTTACCTTAGGCTGCCGCACCAATCAGTATGAGTCCCAGGGATTTTCCGATCAGCTCCGTAAGATGGGCTATTCGGAAGCTACCGAGGGGGAGAAGGCTGATCTCTGCATCGTCAATACTTGTACCGTGACCGAGCAGGCGGATGCGACCTCCCGCCACCGGATTCGTCAGCTGACCCGCGAGCATGAGGGAGCTAAGCTGGTCGTAACCGGCTGTATGGCGGAGAGTGCTCCCCAGGCCCTCAAGCTGATCGACAGCAAGATCCAGATTGTTCCCAATCAGGACAAAGAGCACTTGATCGAGGCTATCTTTCCCGATGTGAAGGATCTGCCTGAATTTAAGATCGAGCGCTTCGAGGCGCATACCCGCGCTTTTCTCAAAGTGCAGGATGGCTGCAACTCCTATTGTACCTACTGCATTATTCCTTATGTCCGAGGCCGCTCAAGGTCGAAGGGGATGAAGGAAATTCTTGAAGAAGCGCGTACGCTCATTGCCAATGGCTATAAAGAGATCGTTCTGACGGGCATCAATATCGGCGATTTTGAAGATGGCGATCTGCGTCTCGCGGGTCTGGTTCGTGCTGTCGATGCGCTCGATGGCATTGAGCGCGTAAGGATCTCTTCGATCGACCCCGATGAGGTAGATGATGAGCTGGCCGATGCGGTGATGAATGGCAAACATACTTGCCCTAGCATGCATCTGGTTCTTCAATCGGGCTCAAATGTCGTTTTAAAACGTATGAATCGCAAATATACGCGTCAGATTTTCCTCGATACGGTCGAGCGTATGGTGTCGCGTAATCCCGATTTCACTGTGACAACGGACATCATTGTCGGTTTTCCGGGAGAAAGTGAGGCTGATTTTGAGGACACGCTCGAGGTGGTGCGGCAGGTGCAGTTTGCCAAAGTGCATTTTTTCCCTTACAGCCCAAGGGATAGGACGCGAGCCGCTCTCTATCCGAACCGTGTGCCGCCTGAGGTGATGAAGGCGCGCAAAAGCGTACTCTTGCGTCTCGCAGAAAAAACGGCTTTTGATCTGCGCTCTCGCTTCGTCGGCCGCATGTTCCCTGTGCTTTTAGAAGATGGGGATGGTGAATGGATCTCCGGTCATACCCCCAATTTTCTCAAAGTACGTCTGCCGAGAGGCTCTTTTCAAAAAAATCAGATCGTGGAAGCTGAAATGATCGACAATACTCCTGATGCTTTAGTTGCGAGGCCTATTTGAAAATCTCTGTCGCTGTGAACTATCGCCCCTTTTCGCATGTTCCTGGGGTCTCTTGCTTATTACCGAGAACGTGCTGGGCCGTCGAGGCGTTTCCTACGCTACTTCGGATTCACTCTTTAGAAATCCCCTTGAAGATCAGTGGGCCTGTACGCGAATTTACTTTGCAGCAGGATCTTGAAAAAGGGTGCGTGTTTGTCTGGGGTACTGCTCAAGAGGGGCGTTTTCGCCTGCGTCTACAAGCAGAAGATGGGAAGCTTCAGCTTTATCCGGAATGCGCGCCGGACGGAATGCTCGATCAATTGTCGTGGGATCTTCCCGGGCCTTATTGTGAGCCTCCGATGCCGCTAGAGCGCATCTCTTTTGGCTCTCACAAGGCGCAGGATTGGGACCAGGTGAAGAGACGGGGAGATCTCAGTGAGCTTCTGCCCCCTCTTTTTGCCTTGAGTCAATGGACGCCTGTTGTTGAGAGCGCGCCGACGGCGATGTCAGCTCTTTTGGACAGCGGCTTTGAGAATTTCTTGTCTGCGGGTTTTTCCGGCATTTTGAATCCTCGCTTGAGAGATGAGGAGTTTCAGGGGCTCCTTCCGGAGGAAGAGATCCCGGATGAGGCGTCTCCCTGCTCTCTGGTTGCGGAGGCGGGTAAGAAAATCCGCGATCTGCTGCTCACACAAGATGGGAGCACTGTTTCACTGCTAGCGCCGCCGAAAATTTGTGGCAGGATGCTCCATGCGCATCTCGATGGGATCGGTCTTCTCGATTTTGAATGGAGGAAAAGTCTGGTCAGACGCGCTATTTTGCGTGGTTTTAAGGATGCAAAGGTCTCTTTTGTGCTTCCTGCTGCCATTAGTACGTACCGACTCCGCACTTCTTTACATGAAAAAGGAGTCAGAATGGACGGCGCTTCAGAGTGGGAAGTGAAAAAAAACTGTGTCTATTACCTAGACAGGTTCGAAAAATAATTGATTTGTTGTACGTTTGTGCCATCATGTGAACGATGGCACAGAGTCCTGTAGAAAAAATGAGCTCTTCTTCTAATCCAAATATTACCCTTCTTCACGAGGGGCAAAGCTTCGATCCGCACAGCTTTCTGGGCTTGCATGACAATGGTAAGCTCATCCGTCTTTGGCGTCCGGGCGAAGAAGAGGTGCATCTAGAAATCAAGGGCAGCCGCATCAAGGCGGAGCGCCTCTCGCCGGAAGGCCTTTTTGAGGTGAGGCTCGATCAGCTCATTGAGCCTACGGACTATCAGATTTATCATCCCTCCGGTCTTCTTGCTCACGATCCTTACATGCTCTGGCCGATTGCCGGAGAGATCGATATTTTCCTCTTCAACAAGGGTGTGCATTACGAGATTTACGATGTTCTCGGTGCTCATCTCTCTTCTCGGCAAGGTGTGAAGGGAACGCAATTTTGCGTTTGGGCACCCAACGCAAAATCGGTTTCTCTCGTAGGCGATTTCAACAACTGGAGTGGCCGAGTCAACCCGATGCGCGCGCGCGATTCTTCCGGAATGTGGGAACTGTTCGTTCCGGGTATTGCTGCAGGGGAAAAATATAAGTATGAGATCCGGACAAAAGGGGGGCATCTTCGCCTCAAGAGCGATCCGTATGGCAACTCTTTCGAGATGCGTCCGAAGAACGCCGCCATTGTCGCTGATGTAAATCAGTATGAATGGTCAGACAGGGAGTGGATGGATCGCCGAAGAAAAAGCGACCTCTCTTGTCCGATGAATATCTATGAACTGCATCTGGGCTCCTGGCGCTGCTACGGAAAAGAGTTTCCCACCTATCGCGAAATGGCACCTGATCTAGCGGATTACTGTATTGAGATGGGTTTTACCCATGTCGAGGTGATGCCGCTTCTCGAGCATCCTCTCGATGAGTCGTGGGGCTACCAGGTGACGGGATTCTTCGCGCCGACGAGTCGCTATGGCAGTCCGGAGGATTTTCAGTTCTTTGTCGATACGCTGCATCAAAAGGGGATTGGCGTCATTCTCGATTGGGTGCCTGCACACTTTCCCACCGACGATTTTTCTCTCAACCGTTTCGATGGTACGGCGCTCTTTGAACATGAAGATCCAAGACAGGGAATTCATCCCCACTGGTACACAGCCATTTTCAATTACGGACGGCCTGAGGTCACCAACTTCTTGATTGCGAGTGCGCTTTTCTGGTTCGACAAGATGCATATCGATGGCTTGAGAGTAGACGCGGTCGCCTCCATGCTCTATCTCGACTATGGTCGTAAAGAGGGAGAGTGGATTCCGAATCGCCATGGGGGCAATCTCAATCTGGAAGCGATCGAATTCATCAAGCATCTCAATTCGGTTGTCCATCAGCGCTTCCCGGGTGTTCTGATGATTGCCGAGGAGTCTTCCTCTTTTACCGGCGTGTCTCATACAGATGGCCTCGGTTTTGATATCAAATGGAACATGGGCTGGATGAATGATACCTTGCGCTATTTTTCCAAAGATCCCATCTACCGACGCTATCACCAAAATGATCTTACGTTCAGCCTGTTCTACTCATTTTCCGAAAATTTTCTCTCAGCGCTGTCGCATGATGAAGTCGTCCATCTTAAACGCAGCTTGCTTGGGAAAATGCCGGGATCCGATTGGCAGAAATTTGCTAACTTGCGTCTGTTATATGGCTACATGATGTGCCACCCGGGGAAAAAGCTTCTCTTCATGGGCGGCGAGATCGCTCAGTGGAGTGAGTGGGATTGCAAGGCTGAGATCGATTGGTATCTTCTTCAATACCCTTTTCATGCAGGGATGCAAAATCTGGTCAAGGAGTTCAATCACTTCTATTTAAAACATCCTGAACTCTGGGAGCGCGACTTTGATTGGGGTGGCTATGAGTGGATCGATTTTGCCGATGCAGACCACAGTGTGATCTCATATTTGCGCAAAGGATTCAAAAGTACTCTGGCGGTTGTGCATAACTTTACTCCCGAGACAATCCCGGGATATTTTATCAAGCTCTCCAGGTTGAAGGCCGTGAAGGAGATCTTCAACTCCGATCATGCGAAGTATGGCGGATCTAACCAGCTCAATATAGACATTCCCGTTCAGGCTCAAGAGCCGCTGCACTCCGGTTTTACGATCACGCTCTCTCCACTTGCAACAATGATTTTTGAAGTAGAGTTCATTTAATGAAGAAAGAAGTGCAGAGCAGGCAGGAGTACACCCTGCTGGTCGAGGAGATGATCGAGCATGATCGGCACTACTATGATGAGTGCAAGCCGAAGATCTCCGATCGCGAATATGATCGCCTCATGCACGAACTCTTGCGTGTTGAAAAAGAGTATCCCGAGTGGACTCTTCCTCAATCCCCGACGCAGCGCGTCAGCGAGGGGCCCACAAAGGGCTTCGAGCAAAAAGCACATCTCTCTCCCATGCTCTCTTTAGCCAATACCTACTCGGAAGAAGAGTTCTCTGATTGGATCAAACGCGTCGACAAGCGACTTGAGAGCAAGAAAGTCAATTTTTGCTGCGAGCTGAAGATCGATGGAACCGCTGTCTCTCTTTACTATGAAAAAGGAGAACTCGTACACGCATTGACGCGAGGCAATGGGCGAAAAGGGGACGATGTAACGAGAAATATCAAGACGATCTCTCTTGTGCCTCTCAAGCTGAAAGGTAAAAACATTCCGGACAAGATGGAGATCAGAGGCGAAGTGTTTCTCTCGCTGGCTACGTTTCGCACCTTGAATGAGCAGCGAGAAAAAGAGGGTCTGGAGCCCTTTGCGAATCCTCGTAATGCCGCTGCCGGCTCTTTGAAGCTGCTCGATCCTAGAATTGTCGCTAAGCGCAAGCTCAATCTCATCTGTTATGGCGTAGCTGCAAGACCCTCTCCCGAATCTACACAGTTCGATATATTTCATTTTTTAAAAGGGACTGGATTGCCTGTTTGCAAATCGGACTATATTCTTCGAGCAGAGAGTCTTGAAGAAGTCTTACAGTTTGCGGAGAAGATTCAAGAAAAACGCGAAGATCTCGCCTATGAGATCGACGGGATCGTCGTCAAGGTAGACGATCTTCATCAGCATGACATTCTTGGCGTTGCCGGAAAAAGACCTCGTTATGCTGTCGCCTATAAATTTGCTGCTGAAGAAGCGGAGACGCGCATCAATGAGATTGTGATTCAAGTCGGTCGCTCCGGTGTGCTCACGCCGGTAGCTGAGCTAGAGCCGGTGCATCTAGCCGGTAGTACCATCTCTCGAGCTACTTTGCACAACGCAGATGAGATCGCTCGCAAAGATATTCGCGTCGGAGACTGGGTAACGATTGAAAAAGGGGGCGATGTGATCCCGAAGGTCGTGAAGGTCGATCTTAAAAAAAGAGCGAAAGCAAGTGTGCCCTGGAAGATGCCTAAGAATTGCCCCATCTGTAAAACAGAGGTGGTCAATTTGGAGGGCGAAGTGGCCTTTCGCTGTCCCAATCCCAAATGCGAAGGGCAGAGAATGCGTCGCATTTTCTACTTTGCCTCGAAGCCGGCGATGGACATCGACAACATGGGTGAGCGCGTCGTCGAGCAGCTCATCGAAACAGGTCTCGTTTCCAGGCCATCCGATATCTACACACTTGATGAGGCGGCGCTATCTGAGTTAGAGGGCTTCAAAGAAAAATCGATTCAGAATCTGTTGGAGAGCATCGATGCTTCTCGCAACTGCACACTCGCACGATTCATCATGGGGCTAGGGATTAAGTTCGTGGGCGCGGAGACGGCAGAGTTGCTAGCCGATGAGGCCGGTGATCTGGATCGTCTTCTGGAGATGGATGAGGATACGCTTGCTCAGATCGATGGGATTGGAGACAAAACGGCCCATGCGATCTCCGAGTATTTAGATGATGAGGAGAATCTCAAAGAGATCGAAAGACTTTTGAGTCATGGCGTGTCTCCTCAGAAAAAAGCGAAGAAGAAAGTCTCCGGCCATCCCTTTGCCGGAAAGTCCTTTGTTTTGACAGGAGGGCTTGAGCACTTTACCCGCAGCGAGGCCTCCGATCTGATCAAAGAGAGGGGAGGCCGCGTGTCAGGATCGGTGAGCAAAAAAACCGATTATGTGCTCGTAGGTGAAGATCCCGGCTCCAAATACGAGAAGGCAAAAGAGCTGGGAGTAACGACTATAACAGAGGCGCAGTTTCGTAAACTGCTGGATTAGTCTGAGATGATCTCCGGATCAGACCAGGTTGTTGTTCCTACGGGGAGATAGCTCGCTTCGAGTCCATGTGTTTGATTCATCCAAAGCACAGAGGCATTGCCTGTTGGATCCAAAACCAGTCTAGGACTGGTCGAATGCTCGCCTTCATGGGAAATGACCACTGCTTTTGTCCAGCTTTGACCTGCTAGTTTGATCGAAGAGCAGACAACTCCTGAATCGCAGCCCCAGACAAGAACAATGTTCCCACTGGTATCCATGACAACATCAATGGGCATGGGAGCGAAGAGGTCGCTTCCCGGCACGACTTCAGGTGCGGACCAAGTGCCGCCGCTACACTGGGAGACAACGACACCCATAGCGTCATTGACAGCCCATGCAGCAATGACTTCTCCTGTCACTCCACTGGCTTCTTCCCAGGTGTATTCTTCTTGCGCGAATAGGGAAGACATAGAAAGCATTAGGCTAAATAGAATTGTAATTTTCTTCATGAGAGTGATCCTTTTTTAAGTAAATGAAGTTTATTGCTTTATTGGGAGCTGGCCTCGGGCGTAGACCAAGTCGTGGTTCCTGTAGAGAGTTTGCTTGCTTGTAGACCTTATCAATGAGAAGAGGCCATGGATAGCTGTATTCGCTGCCTGGAATTATCTCGGGATCGGACCATACTCCTGAATAACAGGTCGATACACGTACGTCCTGGTTTTGGTTGTCATAGCTAGCTGCTGCCGCATCGTTCGTTCTATTGCTCGCCTGGGCCCAGAAACATTCCTCTTGTGCGACAACCGGAGCGCTGCTGAGTAGAAGAAATGTGCAAAGAACTTTTGAGAATTTCATGATCGTCGAAATTTTAGAAAAAGAGCTGGCTCTCAATGTGATGAGCAAAAAGAGCCGAGCTAAGAAACTAGTCTGAAATTGTTTCAGGTGCAGACCAAGTCACCGTTCCTGAGTAAAGACGGCTGGACTGCATCCCTTGCTTTTTATTTTTCCAGAGCAAGGTGGCGGTTCCTGCAGGATCCAAGGTCAAAGATGGCTGCGAGCAGCGCTCTCCCGGGGGGGATAGGACTACTGTTGCTGTCCAGGTTTCGCCGATCAACTTGAGAGAAGAGCAGACCTCTCCCGAGCCGGTAGTCCAGGTACGAATGCAATTACCGATTCTATCAATATCAAGGAGGATTTTCTTCGGAATAAATGCATCGCTACCCGGGACGACTGTAGAGGGAGACCAAGCTCCGGCTCTGTATTCGGAGACTCTTACTCCTGTTGTCTCTTTTATACCCCAGGTAGACACCGCTTCACCTGTCGGTCCAGTAGCAATACTGCTCTGGAATTCTCCTTGAGCGAATAGGGAGGACATAGAAATCATCAGGCTAAATAGCATGGTAATTTTCTGCATGATCAAAATCCTTTAAGGTTAAATTTCGTTTGTTTACTCATCGAGGAGTATTTCAGGTAAAGACCAGACCGTAGAGGCTGACAGAAGTCGGCTTGCTTGCAGGCCGTTGACTGTATCTAGCCAAATGAGTGTGGCATTTCCACCAATATCTAAAGAGAGGATGGGGTCGAGAGAGTAATTCTCGGGCGTAGAAACAACAGCCGCTGTAGTCCAGCTTTGCCCAACTAACTTGACCGATGACATGACTGTGCCATCATTTGAATTTCCCCAGGCCACGATAATATTTCCTGTTGCATCCATTTCAATAAGAATAGGCCAAGGGTCGGTCTCTTCGCTGCCTGGAATGGTTGTGGTGGAGGACCATGCTCCTAAACTATAAATCGATACACGGACATCGTGGTTTTGATTGTCGGCCCATGTTGCTACAGTGTCTCCAGTGGCATTACTTGCAAGTGCCCAAAAATATTCATTTTGAGCCATGGCCGGTACTGCAGCTAGCACGAGAGCTGCGTAAAGAACTCTTAAGAATCTCATAAATACCTCGTTTGGTTGAAATGTCAGATATGTTAAGGAATTCTTTATATAGTGTCAAAATTTTTTTTAAAGAATCAGGCGATGTGAATCGGGAGATTGATGTGAAGGGAAGCTCTCGCGCAGATCGAAAGGCTCTTGAGTCATGGTGTGTCTCCTCAGAAAAAAGCGAAAAAGAAAGTCTCCGGCCATCCCTTTGTTTTAACGGGTGAACTTGAGCACTTTCCCCGAAGCGAGGCCTCCGATCTGATCAAAGAGAGGGGAGGCCGCGTGTAGTCGTATAGCTCTTGGTAAAATGTGTAAAATCGAGCTAATTGTAAAACGCTTAATTAAGGGAAAGAGTTTGAGGTGGGGACCAGTCACTCTTTCTGGCCTTGAGATAACACGCCTCTATTCCCTGAGTTTGATTCATCCAAATCAAAGTGGCGTTGCCCGCAGAATCCAAAGATATCAATGGTTCTACGCAATAGGATCCTTCGGTTGAGAGAACGGTTGTCGTTGACCATGGTCTGCCGGATAATTTGACCGAAGAGGCGATGACTCCTGAATCATTTCCCCATACAACAATGATATTTCCTCTCTTATCCATTTCAATGAGAATTTCTGTTGGTTGAAATGCCTCACTTCCGGGGATGACTTGATAGGGAGTCCAGGCATCTGTT
>JAJFMM010000124.1 GCA_021772165.1 Chlamydiota bacterium
AATTGGGCTGCAGGAGATGGCAGCCTTGTCAAAAACAGATCCGCGTGAGATCCTATGCCACTTTAATGAGCGTATTCCACGATTTTATTTATAAAAGGTCCCTCCTATGACCCATTCCGTTGCCCTTGTGAATCAACCAGATGAGAGTGCTCCTGCAGCAGCCCCTCTTGATCTTCCCGCACAGCACCTCACAGAGCGTACAGCGCTTATAGCACTCCGTTCTTTAGTGCGTGCTATTACTTGTACATCCGTATGGAATAGACCTGTTTGTGTGCAAAGACTCTGAAGTTAAGCGATTCTTTTTTTCGAGCAGCTCTTGATCAGCAGAAGTAGGAACCCAATTCCATAAAAGACGGCTGAAGAGTAGAAGATAAAATTCATATTACTCTCTGCTAAAAAGGGATAGATTAGCCAGTCTAATGACTGAAAACAATTGGGTGAAACTAATGGCGTTAAGCTAGCCGTTGAAGCATGCCCGGTGAGTCTCTGAACTAGGAAGTCTTGGAAGCCTAAAGCGCGTCGTGAGTAACGGAAAAGTCTCTCAGGCACGGAGTGATGAGCTTTCTTGAGGGATTTAGAATAGTAAGTGATTTTTTTACATTGCACTTTTTTCTCCCGTCATTAAAATTGCGGGCAATTTTAACCCAGGAGGAAAAAATGTACGGTGCAGATTTCTATGATGTGGCTTACGGCCCCAATGGTTGTTGTAACCACAGTGCCCCAGATTACAGTCGGGAAACTAGCGCAGGTGAAGTTCCTATCGGCGATTTTGGAGGTCGGGAATACGAGGCGCGCGCAGGAGTAGGAACCAGGGAGTCTTCTCAATTCAGCGACCGCGACCACTCGGCAGAGGAAAGAGCGTCTAATGCATTTCACAATACCATGGGAAGCGGGGAAACGCCGGGCGTAACAAGAGCCTCTCGCGGAGGGAGCTCCTTTAGAGCTTCTATGCGACAACCGAGTCCATCTAGACCCTCTCGAGGAGATTACCACCACTCGGCAGAGGAGAGGGCGTCTAACGAAACAAGAACTTCTTATGAAGCTTCAGGGCTCTTTGGTCGAGCAGCTAGCGGTATCCCTGGACTTAGAGCAGCAACCGACATGGGAGCCAATCTTTTTGGCTTCGGAAGGCCTACAGTTAATGCAGTCGACGACGAAAATGCGGCAGAATCTGCGCAAGCAGATAAAGAAGAGGGTGATACTTCTGGTGGAGGTAATGACACCGCTGCTGCCGATAATTCTGGTGGTTGGTTTAGCGATCTTTGGGACAAACTCAATGATCCTGATTCTAATCTAGGGGATCTTATTAATGCTGCATCGGATGAGCGAGATAACCGGTACCCCGGAAATTAAGCCCTTTTAGGGAGTCTTTTTGAGACGTTAGTCATGTAAAGGGCTCCCGCTAAACAAAAACAAAACGCCAGAACAATTACTGGAATTGGTCCAAATAGAGATCCAAGAGTGCCTCCAAGAGCCGGAATAAAAGCGCCTCGAACCCCAACCATCAAAACATTTACCCCAGAGAACCGCGTGCTATCCTCATCCCCCGAAAAAATAGGGCCAGATAGATTCCAAAGTAAATGACTACCGGCCTGAGCAATCCCATATACAAGACTGGAAAGATAGAAGATCGGGCTAAAAGAGATAGAGCAGAGGGTTAGAATCAGGTACAGAGCAAATCCCAAGAGCACGTTCCTAAGCAATCTTTCAATTCTTCTTTCAGAAATCATCTTCCACCAGAAATAAACAGAAGAGATCACTCCCAGCCCCATAAGAACTGACCTTCCAATCGCAACTTCAGAAGATGACAGGCAAAGATTATCTACATAAATAAGGGGAAGTACTGGAGCCATCAACATCAAGCCAGCTCCTCCCATCATAAATCCGCACTGAAAGCGGAAGAAACCTTCATTTTCTCTCAGGAGAACAAAGACATTTTTCCACGGGGTAATTAGTCTGCTAATGATTTTTCTGTCTTCGGAGGACCTTTCTTCTTGGGGAGAGGCCTTTGCGACGTTAAAATGTATGGTAAGGCTAACCAAGCTTATTGCTGCTGCGATTGCGAACGCACGCCACCATATAAAAAATTCTGAATCAAGTAGGCAGACTATCGCTATCCCAAACAAAACACTTTCAGTGAAGGTCAATGCAAAACAGAGGCAGTAGTTTTTCTCTCTACTCCCTTCTTTTATATTTATTTTTAGGATCTCTATGAAAGCGGGGGTGCCCGACTTTTTAAAAAGCTCGTATATTGCACAGCAACATATAAAGTACCAGGAGTTTGGAAATAGAGGGAGAAGTAGGAAGGGGGCTCTAGCAAAGAACCATGCCAAAATCAAATTTCTTCTTAGTGAGTGTCTATTTTGATGGAGCCCAGAACTCCAGTAAAAAGAAAGAACAGGAAGCAAGGGGCGTAGAGAAGAAAGAATTGATAGTTGAAGCAAAGATGCTCCAAGCTCTTTTCGCAGGATAAATGGGGCTAGAGCGTATAAAACCACAAAAGGCTCGCTGGCTATGCTTGTCCAGAAAAGGAAACTTCTGGTTCTTTTGCTAGCCCTTTCTTCACGCACTTCCGGTATAGAATCAGCAATACTCATATAAGCCATCCGTATAGCTAAAGGAGTATAGAGAGAATCGGGCAAATATACACCCTCAACACAAAAAATCCTTAAATAGCTAAACCAGTGCAGCCAGTCTCGAAGCGTTCAGAGACAGATCTGTCTTGTCATAGGCATTGAGCATAGATGTGCTCGCATAGACTGTGAGTCTCTGAATCTGAAAGTTCTGAGTCAAGAGCTCTAATGTGTTACGTCAGAGATTCAGAAGTTAAGCGATTCTTTTTTTCGAGCAGCGCTGGATCATTAGAAGTAGGAACCCAACTGCATAGAAGACGGCTGAAGAGTAGAAGATAAAATTCATATTGCTCTCTGCTAGAAGGCCGCCCAAAAAAGGATAGATCAGCCAACCCAGCGACTGAAACGATTGGGTAAAACCCATCGCTCTACCTTGCGCCTCTTCGGGAGCCGATGTAGAAACCAGCGTAATGTTATTGGTCATGGCTAGAGGTGCTATCAGAGCAATGGACCAGTAAAAGAGAGAGAACGTGGGGAGAGTGGCAGCGAGCGGCATAAAGGGTAAAACCAATCCAACAACCAGCATTGAAAAGAGCGAAAGCGAGATGCTGGGAAACCATTTGATCAGAATTCTATTTAAGACACCTCCTCCTACAGCCCAGAAAAAGCAGAGAATCGCCATATAGTAGGCTATGGTTTTAGGATCGCTATGGTACTGCTCAAGTCCGATCGGTGCGTACCACTGCATAGGAAGTCCCCATCCCAGAGTCCAAAACAGCACGACAAAAAGATAGAGGCGCAAAGAGGGCATGCGGATCGCATCTCTAATCTCCTTAAATGATTTGCTGAGCTTAAATTGAGCCTTTCCTTTTGGGCGATGTGTCTCGTCGAGCCATGCGAAAACGCTGATATAAGAGAGTGCCGTGAGGATGGCGGCAATCCAGAAAGGCAGTGCGCAGGTGGCAGATGAATTGAGGTCAATCAGGAAGCCGCCGAGTGTCATGGAGACAATGGCGCTGATTCCCAGCGTTACAGCCCAGAGGCCTAGATTTTTACTTCGCTGTTTGGGGTCCGGACTTAGATCGGAGATGCCGGCTAGGCAGACACTCATATTCCCTGCAAAAAATCCTGTCAAAGCGCGTGCAAAAAGGAGGAGGTAGTAGTTCTTCGTCAAGATGCTAAAAGCTGCAAGCGCATGTCCTACAATCGTTCCGAATAGTGTGTAGATCAGCGTTCTTTTTCTTCCTACCTGATCAGCAAAATCTCCCCAGAAGGGCGCTGCAAAAAAGAGGAAGAAGGGAAAAATTCCTAAAAGGACTCCGAGAAGTAGATTGCGGGTGCCTATCGAATAGTCTACGGAAAAAAGGCCAAAGGCTGGATCGAGAACGATTGGAGCAAAGAGAATTAAAACAATGCTGAAGGCGAAGTTATCGACGAAGGATACACTTAAGAGTGCTAAAAGCGATCTTGTGCGGTGGCTTTTTTTCAGAGTAGAACCTCTTTTAGGTTCTTTGTAGCAGAGTGGAGGAAATGTTGAGAACGGTTATTCTGCCTTGAGAACTTCCATGAAGGCGCTTTGCGGGATATTGACTTTCCCGATCTCCTTCATGCGCTTTTTACCCTTCTTCTGCTTATCCCAAAGCTTTCTCTTTCTAGAGATGTCTCCGCCATAGCACTTGGCTGTGACGTTTTTCGAGAGCGCGCTGATCGTTTCGCGGCCAATGATTTTGCCACCGATTGCAGCTTGGATCGGCACTTTAAAGAGCTGTTGCGGGATCACTTCTTTAAGCTTGGCGCAGATCGCTCGACCTTTCGCTTCCGCTTTCGAACGATGCACGAGGCAAGAAAAGGCATCGACAGGCTCTTCATTGACGCGGATCTCTAGCTTGATGATGTCGCCTCTCTCGTAGGTATCGATCTCGTAGTCGAAGGAGCCGTAACCGCGCGTGACGGATTTGAGCTTGTCATTGAAGTCTGTAATGATCTCGTTCATCGGGAAACGGTAGGTGAGCAGGAGGCGATCCGCGCTCATGGTCTCTGTCTTGACTAGCTCGCCTCGTTTATCCATGCCAAGGCTCATCAAGGCTCCCAAAAATTCGGACGGCGCCATGATGTGGCATTTGACCCAAGGCTCTTCAACATAATTGATATGTGTCGGATCGGGAAAGCGGGCTGGATTGTCTATCTCGAGGCGTGTCCCATCATTGAGGTAGAAGTGGTAGACGACGCTAGGTGCTGTCGTTATGATGGCGAGGTCAAACTCTCTGGAGAGGCGCTCAAAGACAATTTCCAGATGGAGAAGGCCAAGGAATCCACAGCGGAAACCAAAACCAAGGGCCAAGCTGCTCTCTTGCTCTACATGCAGTGCGGAATCGTTGAGCTGTAGTTTAAAGAGCGCGTCGCGCACAGCTTCAAAGTCAGAAGTGTCGATCGGATAGATGCCCGCATAGACGACAGGACGGATTACCTTAAAGCCCGGGAGGGGATCTGTAGCTGGAAATTTATGCAGTGTTACTGTGTCGCCAATCTTCACATCGGCGGTATTTTTGATCGTCGCCATGAGGTAGCCCACTTCTCCGGGGCGTAGCGACTCGACGGGTCTCTCACTCGGTGAAAAGACGCCTACTTCTCCAACCTCAAACGTTTTTCCTGTCACCATGAAGCGGATCTGCGATTTTTTGGTAATCTCGCCGCTGATAACGCGGACATACACGAGAACGCCGCGGAAAGGATCGTAATGAGAGTCGAAAACAAGAGCTCGTAGTATATCGTCCTGGGGCTCTTTAGGGCAGGGAATCGTTTCGATGATGCGCTCGAGGACTGTATCAATACCCAGGCCGGTCTTTGCAGAAATCTGGAGGGCATTTGATGTGTCGAGTCCGATCACATCTTCAACTTGCTTTTTGACGCTTTCAACATCTGCAGAGGGTAGATCGATTTTGTTGATCACGGTCAGGATTTCCAGGTCGCGATCGATCGCAAGATAAACATTGGCTAGTGTCTGCGCCTGCACACCCTGGACAGCATCGACGACGAGGAGTGCTCCCTCACAGGCGGAGAGCGAGCGAGAGACTTCATAAGAGAAATCGACATGGCCCGGTGTGTCAATCAAATTGATTGTGTAAATTTTTCCGTCGCTGCTCGGATAGTGCATCGTAACGGGCCGCGCTTTGATCGTGATCCCACGCTCTCTTTCGAGTTCCATGTTATCAAGAAATTGCTCTTGCATCTGCCGCATTTCTACGGTGCGCGTCAATTCCAAAAGACGATCGGCCAAGGTCGACTTTCCATGGTCGATATGGGCGATGATCGAGAAGTTTCTGATGCAGGTTCTATCGTAATGAGA
>JAJFMM010000125.1 GCA_021772165.1 Chlamydiota bacterium
ATCAATCTTTTTATCCTGCACATCCTGCCGGCGAAGCCGATCCTGCCCATCCTGTTCCTCTTATTCTTTAGTGACTGCCATCTAGTGAAAGCGTTTGATGAGACGTACAACACGAAGACAGCGATTTCGGACCATCATGGCGTTGCCGTCACCGTCAAAGGATTTTAAAAAAGGACAGGATAGACAAGATCGCCTGCGGCGGCAAGATTCGCAGGATCAATCTTTTTATCCTGCACATCCTGCCGGCGAAGCCGATCCCGCCCATCCTGTTCCTCTTATTCTTCAGTGCACTCTTGCGGATTTTTCAAAAAAAGAATACGTTGAGTCCATGTCAGGATTTACACAGACCTATCAACACCGCGTTTCCGAACTGGGCGTAGAAGCCCTCTGGGAACAGACGAATGTACCGCCATTCAACGAGCTGATCGTCAGCTGGAATGCGCTCAGACCCCTCAAAGGCAACTACCATCTCTCCGTCAGTGTACGGTGTCGAGGTGAATGGTCCGAATGGCTTCCCTATGCACAGTGGGGCGCAGATGGTCAGAAAACATTCGATTCAAGACATCTAAAATCCAGAGTTTGCACCTATCAAGACATCGTCCATCTCGCAGAAGATCAAGTTGGCGATGCTTTTCGCATCAAAGTAGAGAGCACCCGGCAAGCCAATCTCGAGCGCTTCGACACTCTCTATGCTTGCGCCTCCGATTTAAAACAGTTCGACATCCTTCATCCTGAAGAATTAGAGGCTGTACGCCTGCCGATCGAATCGCTCTATTCTCAGATGACTCTCAAGCACCCTAGACACCGCGATCTCTGCTCTCCCTCATCGACCTGTATGGCGATCGATTTTCTTCTGAAGAAGAGAGCCGCAAATCCGGTTGATTTTGCTGCAAAAGTCCATGACGGCACCTTCGATATCTTCGGAAATTGGGTGCTGAATGTCGCAGAGAGCTATCACAGACTCTTTGGTCGCTATGATTGCCGAGTTGAGAGACTTCCCGATTTCACTACACTTCACAACTATCTCAAAGAGGGAGTGCCTGTTGTCGTCAGCGTCAAAGGGCCTCTGCCTAAGGCGCCGTTTCCATTCAATTTAGGGCATCTGTTTCTGGTGTATGGCTATGATCCGATCGAGCAGCGCATCTTCTGTGCCGATCCGGCTCATCCCAGCGATTCGCAGACGCCGACCTACTATCCGCTTAAGGATTTCTTGGCTGCCTGGGCGCGTCGTAAAAACTTGAGCTATGTTTTTTCTTTGAAAAAATAGATTACTGCTTATGTTCTTGCACCCAGCGGCGCAGCTCAAAGTAGTTGGTAAGAAAGGCCACCAGCCACGTTAGAGCTCCTCCAATCACGACTCCCCCCACATCCGGCTGAAAGCCATAGGGTATGATCGCAATCATCGTAAATCCGCCAAAACTAACGATACCTGTCAGCACAGCCAGCTTCAGCCTAGTCGGCAAGATCCCAATGATAATCAGAAAAGGGAAGACCGACGCATTGAAAAATCCCAGCACCGCCGCAAACAGAAGATCTGAGCCCAGCGGAGAGGTCTGTGAATAGGTAGAGGCAATCCCCGGTGCATACCGGGTCAAGATGAATACCGCCAGAAAATTAAGAATCAGACTTACATAATACTTCATGGCGCGCGCGGTGGCTCCATCGGTGGCTTTGGCACCTTGGGGCAGTTGTGCTTCCATTCCAGATAGTTAGTCAATATGCTACCGAGTGAAACTACGAATGCCGCAATGAAAAAGCCCTCAAGACTCGTTACTTCAACGCCTAGCGGCAGCAGTTTCAAGAGCGCATAGGCTAAAAAGTTGATCACAAGAGCAATCAATGCAATCTTTGGGAAGTTAATCCCGTGCGGCTGGATAAGCTTCAAGATAGGATAGATCAGAGAGTTAAGCAAACCAAGGGCAAAGGCGAAAATTAGATCGGGACCGACATGGGGCAATTTAAGTTCACCAGGTTCAATACCTGGTAAAATATGATTCACAAAAAAAACGATCAAAAAGCTAAAAAACAGGCACTTTAAATAAGTCATAACCTCATTCCCTCTTTTACTTAGAATAACAAATATTAATTAGAGATCAAGCTCTTCTAGAAAAAATCTTTCAGCAAGAGTTCATCTTCTGCTAATATCTTCGTTCAATGAGAATTTTACTTCTATTTCTACTTCTGACCTGCTGCTCCTCACCGAGAGCACCTGAACCGCAGCGCTTAAAGATCTCTTTCAATGCGATGCCAGTCACGGTCGATCCGCGCAAAAGCAGTGATTTTATTTCCTCTACCCTCATTTGTATGATTTTTGAGGGATTGACGAGATGCCGGGCCGATGGATCCCCCGAAATGGCTCTCGCCGACCATGTTGAGATCTCTTCAGATCGCCTCACCTATCTCTTTCACCTCCGCTCCTCTGTCTGGTCCGATGGCACGCCTGTTACAGCCCATGATTTCGAAAAAAGCTGGAAAACGATCTTAGATCCCGCTCATGCGAATCCGTCTGCTTATCTTTTTTACCCGATCAAGCATGCGGAGGCCTCCTACAAGGGTCTCGTCTCTTCCGATCAGATCGGCATCCGAGCTGTCAATGACTCGATCCTGGAGGTTGTACTCGAGAGACCAACAGGCTACTTCCTCTCCCTCACAGCCTACCCCTCTTATCTACCTGCCCCGAGCCATGCCCTCGACCGGATTGGTAGATGGACATCCGGCGAGCAGGTGCCTCTGATTTCCAATGGCCCCTTTTGTCTGCACTCGGCTTGCTCTAAATCGCATATCCTCCTCCGGAAAAATGAGCGTTTCTGGAATCTCGATCCGATTCATCTCGATGAGATCCACATCTCGATCGTTCCGAACGAGACGACAGCTCTCCAGATGTTTGCAAGAGGAGAGCTGGACTGGCTCGGCGGTGCGATCTCTCCGCTTCCCATCGATGCTCTGCAAACAATCCAAGATAGCCCTTCTCTGCAATTCTCCCCGATGGCGGCAACGACCTTCTGTGCGTTTAAAACGGACCATCCTCATCTCTCCAATCAGCACCTGCGCCAAGCACTCTCTCTTGCCATGAATCGATCGGACATCGTCGAAAAGATTACGCAAATGAGGGAAACTCCTGCGACGCGCTTCATCCCCCCCTCTCTCTCTTCAAATCGCAATCGCCTCCTCTATCAGCCCCACGATCCTGAGCTCGCAAAACTCCATCTACAAAAGGCCCTTAGCGAATTAGAGATCGAGCCCAAAGAGATCCATCTGACGCTCTCCTTCCGATCGACACAACTCGATGCACGTATCGCTCAGATCTTGCAAACACAGTGGAAAGAGACGCTCGGCCTCACGATTGCACTCGAGCAGAAAGAGCCTCAAAATTTTAAAGAGCTCCTCTACCATCGAAAGTTTGATCTTGCTCTCGCCTTCTGGATTGCTCAGTTCAGCGATCCGATCAATATTTTAGAGCGCTTTGAAAACAGTGAGAACTGGAAAAATTATCCCGGCTGGAACAATGAGCAGTTCACAAAGCTTGTGCGCTCTGCTTGGAGCCAAACAGATCAGCTCAAGCGCTTCTCTCTGATCGATGAGGCAGAAGATCTGTTGGCAGAAGAGATGCCGCTCGCTCCGATCTATCACTGGAGCAATATGAGCCTCTGTAATCCCCGTCTTCAGAACATTCAAATGACACCTAATGGAGCCGTGCTTTTTGAGTATTGCTACTGGGAATGAACGCCCTTTCGAAAAAAAACTTAACACAAAACGAAAAAATTCTTTTTGTGAATCTCCTGATCCAGTGTAAGATAACGTCCCTTCGATAAATTTCGGAAAAGAAAAGAAGTATCACGTGGACATTCAAATGCGCTCGGAAAGCCTTAAAAAAGAGTCCGGCACCAATCCCTTTCTGATTCAAACGGTCTTCTCCTCCACGAACAATGATGATATGGCAGGATTTTTAGCCTCGGCTCAGCAGATGATCGAAGGCATGATTCCGGAATCCTATCAATATACGATTGCGCAGCAAGTCTCTCCAGAGGAGATCAATGCCGCTTTCTACCGCTTTAGTAGGCAGATTCCCGTCATCAAATACGCAGTCATAGCGGAAGAGCAGAAAGGCCTACTTCTAAAGATGCTCTGTCAGGCAGATTTCACTGAGGGCGTCGGCCGCTACATCACTGAAATGTTTAGCCGCTGGATGATTCCCGGCAAAAAGATCGCCAATGTAGCTGGACTGGGTCTGCACTTCTCTTTTGTGCATTTTCCTCAGCAGCAGTTCTACTTTAGGCAAGAGTTTTTCAAGTTCGATAACTCTTCAGACCTCTCTCAAGCTCTTCGTGTCGTCTCCCTTCTGGTCGAAGAGACTCGCGTCAATATCCTCGCTGTCTATCAAGCCCGCTATCTCGCGTCTCTCAAGAGTCTCTCCTACGAGCATCGATCTCGACTCATGCAGCAGAACATCTCGTCTCTCTTCAAAGAGCCGAATCCTTCTGGAGATCGCAACGCCTACGACCGTATCCATCAATTCCTGGTCAAATTATCAGAAGAAGAGAAGCAGGGCCTTGTCAAAGAGAACATGAACTACCTGATGCACAATCGGCCGCAGGATTTCGACAGAGACATCTTCCAGGAAATGACCGGATTCACCTCTCATCTGCGCGATCCTTTTACGACTGTCCGCCAGCCGCGTCATATCAGCAGGATTGTGGCGTTCCACTACCTTTTCAAAAAGTCACTCCTGCAATCGATCCAAGAAGATCCTGATGAGCGCCATCTGAGCATCAAACTGCTCAAAGCGCAGCTGACAGGCGAGAAACCTGTAGTCGGTATCCTCATCGGTATGAATCTCTTGCGAGAATCGGAGCGCTTCGACCGCAAGCATCTCTTCAGTGCAATTCAGAGCTGCCTGCCTCATGCCACCGCTGTAACAGATTCGTTCATCGTCGACCGCAGAGAAGATAAGCTCAGGATTTTCTACCTTGAGATCAAAAAACCGCAGGGTGGCCTCTTCTCAGTGCAGGAGATACGTCTCTTAAGGGAAGAGCTGCCGGAAAGACTCAAGCGCCGTGTCGAAAACAGCATGCATCCGATCTTTATGCCACGCAATGAAGAAGAGGTGCTGCGTACCATTGTGGTCTTGAGCAAACAGATCAAATTCTTAAGAGACCTACCCCAAGTAACGATTCACTATGAAAAGCAGAGCGATTCTGAAATCACCTTCTTGATCGTTCTGGTCCGCGTCCTGAAAGAGAAAGATCTGCCCTTCAAAGAACTGATGCAGAGCTCTAGCTCCACTCTGAGAATCATGGTCGATGAGATTCGCGCAGCAGGTATGCTCAAGCGCCGCTTCCCTAAAGAAGCCGTCGTCTTTAGAGCCATGCTCGACAAAGCCCCCTTCTTCCGCAAAGACTTCTCCCTGAACTTGAAGCGCGCTCGCCAGAAAGTCAGTGCAGAGCTGCGTCAACTCTTGGGAGATTTCCGCGACTTCAATGGTGGAATGATGCACAAGCAGGACGAAGCGCTCGAGCATTTGCGCAAAACTCTCGGCTCCGCCGCCGTCCATCACGAGATCCTTCTGGAGAATTTCTTCTACTCTCTCCGCCCCGGCATCATGCAGACAATCCACTCACCAGAAAACTTAACCACTCTCTTCAATCTACTGCTAGAAGTGCTTGAGGAAGATCTGCTGCACAAGGCCTTCAGCTTAAAAGTCTCTGGTGAGGGGAAATACTTCCTCGCCATGATCGGAGCAGCAGCACCTACCTTCAAAGAGGAGGTCATGACCGCCGTGGCTCAGCTGAGGATCCCTTCCTACGACCTCACGACCACCTTCTTGCATGTTCAGGAGAATGCCACGCTAGGCTATGTGCTCAGGACAGAGGATGTGGAAAAACGCTCTCAGTTCCAGCAGGTGCTACTCGATGCCATGCTGAAGTGGAAGATCAACTTTGCCTGTCTCGTTAAGTGCTCTGATTAGCCCCAATCTAATATATAATTATATGCAGCTGGAGGGAATTCACCGATCTTCCACACTTGTAGTTTTAGAATGGATCTCTCAACAGACTAAGAGAGTTACCGAACCTTGATGGTCCGTGTCGTATCGTTGAAAGGACCTGGGACGAGCTTATTGTTGCTATCGATGAGCTCGAGGCGCACTGTGTGCTTTCCTTTTGTCATGCCATAGATGTAGTAGGGCTGCCAATTCGTAAGAACTCGCTTGTATTTCCCATCGATTGTCATACGCACCTTGTACCCATCCGAGCTCAGCTCCACATTGGATAGATAGAAATCGAGTAAGACGGGCTTGCCCTCTTCCAGCCGACTCAGATTGCTCGGCTCATTGTAGGTCAGATAGGGCTCGGTGAATATTTCCATATCTGAGATCTCTGTCCTCTCCCCAACGAAAAAGTAGCTGGCGAAATAGATTTTGTCTCCTTTGAGGCTCTCTCCAAAGGAGCGGGCTAAAAAGATACGGATCGTGTGGAAGCCCTTTTTGAGTTTAAAAGGTACTTCGAATTTAAAGAATTGATCGTAGTACCAGCCCTGCTCGTTGAAAGGATCGATGGCTGATCCATAAACCTCAAAGTAGGGCTCATTGTCGATGATGACATGCAGAGACTGCCCATTTTTGGAGTTGGCCACTTCATCAGCTCGATCAAATTGCGAATCTGATCCGAGAGCGTAGCCATCTACACGAGCCTGTACCCATACAGGGTTTCCCTTAAGCACTCTTCCATCTTTCGGCACTTGCACAACCAAGATAGCTGTTCCCGGCTCAGGTGTGGCCTTAACAGACCTCAGGCGAATATTTTCTTTGGTTGTAGAAGAGGCTGCTGCTAATTCCCCCCGCTCAGCATGTAGGGAAGAAGAGAAGAGCGCTGCACTTAAGAAAGCGATATAAAAGAGTTTCATTGACACCCCTAGCTAGAAACTTTGTCATACTCTTATTTCAAATTTAATTTCAAATAATCATCAAAGAAAAGAAAAAATGCATACCCAAACAACCTGAAGAATCGGGAATTTGAGAAGGAAGCTCCTCAGAATTTTTGTCTGGAGCAAGTGACCATTGCCGGTAGCAAGGCACTAGTGAAGACAAAAATTCTGAGGTAAAAGCTGACGCAATCAAAAACCGATTCTTCTGGTTGTTTGGGTATATTAAAAAACGGTCGCTTTGTCGCCTTTGATCGTTACCTGTGTCCAGGTATCACCCGGATGAATGGTTACGGTCTGAGTAAAGTCATTTGTGCGAGGCCAGGAGCGCTTGCCTGTAGAAATTGTCCATTCTAATTTGTAGCTGCCGGGCTCCATCTGATAGCCGCCACCACCTCTAAATCCATAGAGATCCGCTGGCTGCAGAGGAACATCTCTATTATTGAAGGTGACAGATTGTATCTGTTCGATACCCGTTTCGCTCTCATCATACACGTAAAGCTGTACGGGTACTGCACTGGGCGATGCTGGATAGTTCGATCCATAATAGGGTGTTTGAGCAGTGAGAGCTGCACAGAAGATCGATGCCCAGAGAAAAAAGGTACCCAGTATACGTGTTGCCATTAAAGCTCATCAAATCAGGGATGCCGATTTCAATCAAGTGGACTTTATTTCTTGAGCCACTCTGAGAGTTTTGTAGCTACCCTGCCAGAAAAAAGCAGTGATGCGTGTCCGATGTCTTCTACAACGTATTGACTCTCAGGCGATCCTCTGAGACAAGAGGTGTAGGGCAGCACGATCTGATCGGTCTTTGTCGCCATATGATAAAAAGGAATGTCGCTGCTCTCTATCGCAGCGTCCAGCTCTTGTACGAGGGTCGAGCGATGCTCCATCTCGCGTGCACAGCGGCCAACTCCGATCTTAGCGATGGGGGTTCCTTGCAATGGAGATGCGATGGTAATGATTTTCCGAACCGATCCGGGGCGTGCGAGCTTCAAAGCATAGTAGGCACTAACGAGGCCTCCCATTGAATGACCGATGAGAGTTAGCTCTATACTGCCGGTTTCCAATTCGATCTGCCGAATCTTTTTCTCGAGTAGATGGGCGTAGTCGCGAATCGAGCTGAATGGATGGCCTAGATTGATGGTATAGATGGGTCCGTACCCCATTCTAGCGAGGCGCTTTTTGAGATAATACCAGACAAATCCTCCGTGGAGGTAGCCATGCACCAGTAGGATCGGATGGCCTATAGTGTGCTGTTTGGGCGTGTCGTAATGAAAGAAGGAGAAAACGCGTAAGAATCCTAGAGAGAGTAGAGTCAGAAGCTCAAAGGTCAGAGCGTGCATCCAACGAATGGCCGCTTTGCATTTAGCCGGAATTAGATGGATGGCCCGGTTGGCCATCCATGTTATCGAGATCCAGCTAAGAACAACGAGTGCTGCTGTTTCTATTTTCATCCTCTAAAAGGTCGTCCCATTGGGTTAAGGCTGCCGACGCCTCCTCGGACACGGGTCTTCAAGTAATCGCGTAGAATCTCCGCATGGTCAAAGGTGAGTTTATCCCACGGAATATCGTCCAGCTTCACAAGAAAAGCTTCTGCTGCATCATCTCCAGCTTTGGGTAGCTCTGAGGTAGTTGCCGTAAACGTCACTTCTACTGAATGAAAACGGGGATCTCTCATCGGTGATGAATATACATGGAACTGTCTCAAATTCATTAATTCCAAGCTCACTTCTTCTTGCATTTCACGACGCACAGCATCTTCTACTGACTCGCCATATTCCACGTTTCCTCCGGGCAATGCAATACCAAAAGGCTCTTTGCCGCGCTGAATCAATACGATCCCTTCGAAACCTTTCTCTTGATACACCTCGATGATCGCTGCTGTTGTTAAAACTGGACCGCGCTCTTCAGGCAATTCAACTGCCGAAAGAGAGACCAGTGCAAATGTAAATAACATTGTAAAAATGCGTTTCATAAAAATTCCTCCAAAAAAGAGCTTGATAGCCTAGCAGATTCTCGATTAGTGTCTAGTAAAATGTGAGGTTTCCGTGAAGACGATTCTTTTTCTCGTTCATGAAGTTTATGAAGACCTTGAGCTCTGGTATCCGAAAATCCGTTTGGAAGAGGCCGGATACAAGACAATCGTTGCAGGAGCAGAGGCAAATGCAATCTATAGCGGCAAGCATGGCTATCCTTGCAAAGCGGAGATCTCTTTTGATCAGATCCAAGAAGAGAGAATCGACGGCATTGTCATTCCGGGTGGGTTTGCTCCAGACAAGCTGCGCCGCGTTCCTAAAGTGCTCGAGGTGATCAAGCAGGCGCATGAGAAGAAAAAGCTCATCGCCTTCATCTGTCATGCGGGCTGGGTACCAATTTCGGCGAAGATCCTGAAAGGGAAAAATGTCACGGGAACAAGCGCGATCAAAGATGATCTGGAAAATGCGGGAGCGATCTGGCATGACAAGCCTTCTGTCACAGATGGCAATCTGGTAAGTTCACGTACGCCTCTCGATCTACCCGCATTTTGCAAAGCCATGCTGGAGAATCTTCAATGAAACTGATCGGAATCGATATCGGCGGTACAAAAATTAAGGTCTGTCTCGGAGATGAGGCGGGACAGATTCTTGCCTCAGAGCGTATCGCTACGCAGCCCTTGGGTGGTTCTGAAAAAGGTTTGCCCGCCATGGCTCAAGAGATCGATTCGCTACTAAAAAAGAAGAATCTAACGATGGCAGAGGTCGATGCAATTGGGATCTCGTCTCCCGGTCCCATCAACTCCAAAAAAGGAATGATGCTCACTCCACCCAACTTGAAGGGATGGGAACATA